>JAUHXN010000120.1 GCA_030426865.1 bacterium
GTTCTTGGATTAGAAGTTGAGGCAGATGCATTCGATATTGATACTGAAGCACCAACGTGTTTCGATATAACTAATAACAATGCTGACATTTATGAAAATGATTTGAGTGTAACAGTTTCTGTTCAGTTTACAGAAGATATGGCAACATCGCCAAACCCAACATTCCTAATTACAGGTACTACAGAGTTGACTCCTGGTGCTTCGAATTGGAGTGGTGATACATTCACTCAAACATTTACTCATACAGGTGTTGAAGAAGAAACTTCTGCTAAATTTGAAATTGATGGATTTGCAGCGTTACCAACTGATTTAGCTGGTAATCCTGTTTCTGCCGTATTATGTTCTACTGATGTAGATATTGATACTCGTAAGCCATTAGTTACAAGTGTAGTATTCAGTACTTCATTAATTACTGAATCAACAACTTCATTAGATGTGACAGTAAACTTTGATGAAGATATGAGTACTCCTCCAACTATAGAATTTAATACACTATTACCTGGTTTATTAACTTACAATAGTGTTTCAAGTACGAGTACATCGTTTACTTATAACTATTCTGTGGCAGATGCTAACTTAGATTTAGATGACATAACTGTTGATGTTGCAATTGGTGAAGATGTTGCAGGTAATGTAATGTTGACTCATACTTCAACTGAGTCATTTGATATTGACCAAGTTGCACCAACAATTACTGATGCAAGTATCAAATCATCTAACAGTATTGATGATCAATACGCTAGAGTTGGACATGATATCATATTAACATTGACTCCAAGTGAAGAACTGAACACAAGTTCGTTTAGTGGAAATATTGCTGGATATAGTATTAATTCTATTTCTGACCAATTTGGGTTAAATGGAACTTACATTCTAACTGTAAGTACAGACCCAGGTGTTTCTGCTGGTTTGGTTACATTCAGTATTGACTACGAAGACGTTAACGGAAATGCTGGAGCAACATTGACTTCTGTAACAGACGCTTCATCTGTAACAGTTGACAAAACTGCACCAGTAGGAACAATCGATTTAGCAGGTGGTCAAGCTGACCCTACTTCTGATAGTCCAATAAACTTTGCACTAACATTTAGTGAAGATGTTTATGGATTAACAGATAGCGACATTGATGTATCTGGTACTGCTGGAGCTACAACAGCTACAGTTACTACGATTAATGCTTCTACATACAATGTTGCTGTTACAGGAATGACTGGAAGCGGTACTGTTGTTATTAACTTAGCTGACGGAAAAGTAACAGATATTGCTGCAAACTATAACGTAAATACAGTTCTTACAGATAACTCAGTTCAATATGATGTTTCAGGCGCTACAGATGTAGCTGCTGGAGCTAGTGTTGAACCTGCAACCTTATCTTCATTAGTTGATACACAAGGCGAGGCAGTATTAAACTTCGACTTCGCTGTTACTGATGATGGTGTTGTCCCTGCTGCTGATTTACTAGCTACATTGATTACTGATATCTCAGTTTCTCAAGGAACTGGTAATGACTTCGGTGATTGGACAACTATACTAGCAGGTGCTGAATTGACTGATGGAACAAACACTGTTTCTGGTACAGTAGGAGCAACTACAATTGCATTTACTGGACTAGCACACGGTGCTGGACAAATTGGTGAAGTAGCTGATAACGCGACTAAGACATATACGTTGAAAGTATGGTTATCTGATACACCGACTGGTGTAATTGATAATATGAACTTAGCATTCAAAGTAAATAGAAGTTCATTCACTGTAGATGGTGCTGGATCTTCATTTGCTGGTGGTGCTGGAACAGATGTTGAGTCTGGTTCGACTAACAATGCTATTGATGTAGATGCAACTGAGTTGACATTTACTACGACTCCTGCAAATACTGAAATTAACACAAATACTACATTTGTTATTGATGCAACTGATGAAAATGGTAATAGAGATGTTGACTATGGACCTTCTACGGTTATACTGACAGCAAATCAATCTACTATTTCTTCTGGTGGATCTGGTACATTGGCGAGTGGTACTTTGACACTTAACACAGTTCAATTTAGTACAGCTTTTGCTAATGATTATGTGACTGCTGCTGATGGAACTCTAACTGATGGTGTTAGTGATAACTTCAACATTAAAGAAGAAGAACCTTCAGCAATTACGAACTTATCAGTTGTAAATAGTAGTACTAGTTTTGCGCTATCTTGGACTAATCCAGATAGTAAAAACACTCTTATTCTTGCTAAGAAAACGAATAGTTCTTTTGCTTACAGTGATGAAGCAGGTATGGATAACGAAACAGGTTGGCCAGCCTCTAGTACTGTATTCGGTAATGCAGCATCACCTGCTGACAATGATGTGTATGTTATTTATACAGGAGCAAGTACTTCAGTTACAATGACTAATTTGCAAAATAATTATACACTTTATTCAGTATCAGCTTATGCTTATGCAGGTGGAATAAATTCTGGAGTACAGAATTTCAATACTAATGAAGCATCAGTAGTATCATTTACTTATCCTAAGGAAGTTGATTTTTCTAAGGATATTAAAAATGGTTTGAGTCTTGGTATAGATAATATCACTCCTCAACCTGCTAGTCTGAACAATGTTGTTTCAATAGAAGTTGAGACAATTGAAGATATGCCATTGACATTAGAACTATACGATAGTAAAGGTCAAAAAATGATGACGTTATTTGAAGGAAGAGACTTCAGTGCTGGTGAGACTCCATTCGAGTTCAACCTAGCTAATACAATTTCTTCAGGTCAACATTTCTTACGATTAACTGGTAACGGTCACGTTGTGATTGCTCCAATTATGATTGTAAAATAATCTGAACTATTAAAGTTTAAAATTCAAAACCCCGACATTATATGTTGGGGTTTTTTTATTTTATATATCTTTATCCATTCAAATTCGTATATAGTATCTATGAAAAAAATATTAGTTTTATATATTATATTACTTTCCTCAAATTGTTTTGCTGCAATCCCTGATTCAGTAAATGCTGAGATTAATTCCCAACTCGAGAAGTTTAAAACTCTATTAGAATTTTCTTATGTTTATCATAAGGACAGTATAGAATTGAACAGCAAATCCGAGTCAGCTTTAAAAGCTTATATGCAAGCTTTAGATAGTAAGTCTTACTATTTTCCTGAAGAACAATATAGGTCGTTAAAAGAGTCTAATACAGGTATTAAAAAGTCATTAGGTATAACCCAGATAGTTTTTGCTGATACTAGCTATATTTTTAGGGTAGAAAAAGGTAGTTCTGCAGATACGAATGGTATCAAACCAGGTTGGAGAATTTTAGCTGTTGATGATGTTAGTACAATAGGTTTAGATGAAACAAGCATAAATAAAATAATTAATGATACATCATTAGTAGAGACTAATATAGAATTTCTTGATCTGGAAGGAAATATTGAAAGAGTTAAATTGTTTAATTCACCTCATATCACTTCATCTATCGATGCCTCTTTTATGTATAATGATAGTGTAGCTTATATAAAATCATTAAAATTTACTGAAGATGCAGGAAATGAATTCGATAATGTTTTAAAAAGTTTTCCTAGAAACTTAAAAGGTGTTATTATTGACTTGCAGAATAATCCAGGTGGGGTTCTTACTGCAATTGCGGACGTAATCTCATTATTTTTACCAGAAGGTAAACAGGTTATAAAAACAAAATCAAAGCACCCAGATTTCTACTATGATATAAAATCAAAGAAAGATGGAAGTTTTATTGGGTTACCTTTGATACTTATTGTAAATGAGGAAACTGCATCTGCTGCAGAATTATTTGCTGGAGCAGTACAAGATTATGATTTAGGTTTAGTAATTGGTTATAGAACTTATGGTAAAGGTACTCTTCAAAAACATTGGGAGTTTAAAGATGGTAGTGCTTTTAGAGTAACTGTAGGAGAATATGTTACACCTTTAGGAAGGAAAGTACAAAAAGAATCTGTAAATGCATTTAGTAATTCTACCCAAACTCTAGATGAAGATTTGAATGAGCAATTAAGAAATATGTCGATTCCTAAAGATGTGTCTATAGTTAAAAGTACCAAAGGAAGAACACTCATTTCTATTGGTGGCATAATGCCTGATACAGTTCTTCAAAAACAAGATGCTAGAACAAAATTAACACAAGTAGCAATACAAAAAAGAGTGTTATTGCGTACAGCATTTGAGATATTTATTTCAGAAGGAAAATCTGTACTCGCTAATTATCCAGATTTCAAAATTTACTCTAAGAATTTCTTTTTTAACAGTACTATCTCTGAACGAATTAAAAAAAATCTTTTAATAGCTTCACTTCAGAACGATGACATGTTTAATAAAGATATTGAATTAATGATAGGTATAGTCAAAGCAAGATTAGGCCAACTCCTATTTAATGATGAAGCTTATTACTCTACTGAAGCTTATGAAAGTAATGAAGTAAAAAAAGCAATTCAAACTATGCCAGATGCTGAAAAATTAGTTAGGCAAGAATAATTTATTATATTTGGAATCCATAACTCAGCAGAAAAGAAAGAAATGTCCGAAAACGTATTATTCGCTTTTTTACTTACATCTTTTGCTGGTCTCTCGACCGGAATTGGAAGTGCTATTGGATTTTTTTCTAAGAAGACAAATAAAGCATTCTTAGCAGCAACTCTAGGGTTTTCCGCTGGAGCTATGATTTATGTTAGCTTCGTAGAGATATTTTCAAAATCAAAAATTGCATTATCTCATGTTTACGGTGAATATTGGGCGAACTGGTATACAGCTGGTTCCTTTTTCCTTGGTGTTTTAGTTATTCTAATTATTGATCGACTCATTCCTTCTTACGAAAACCCTCATGAACCACATAAGATAGAGGAAATGGACACTCTAACTGCCTCTGAAGTAGAGAGAAGAAAATTAAAAAGAATGGGTACATTTACTGCTTTGGCAATTGCGATTCATAATTTTCCGGAAGGATTAGCTACTTTTACAGCAGCACTTTCTGACCCTAATCTTGGAATCTCAATTGCAATTGCAATAGCTATTCATAATATACCTGAAGGAATAGCTGTATCAGTGCCTATTTATTTTTCGACAGGTAGCAGAAAAAAGGCTTTTTGGTATTCATTTGCTACTGGTTTGACTGAGCCAATAGGAGCATTTATTGGTTATTTATTATTGAAAGATCTTTTCAATGATGTTACTTTTGGAATACTTTTTGGCGCAGTTGGTGGTATTATGGTATTTATTGCAGTAGATGAACTAATACCTACTGCTAAGAGATATGACTTAGGGCATAAAGCTATTTATGGGCTTGTTGCAGGAATGATGGTTATGGCTTTTAGTTTACTATTATTTATCTAATTAAGAATCTGTAATACTCTTTTGAGAAAATATATTCTATAAACTAAAAAAAATTAACTACTCTAATTCGTTATTCTATTCTTGAATAAGACAATTTACACTAAATTCATTATAAAAATAATTTTAACAAGACTATTATTTTTGTTATTTTCTTACTTATGAAAGACGCTAAATCATATTTAATTAAAAATTTTGGATATAATGATTTCCGCCCAGGGCAAGAAGAAATTATTAATTCAATTTTAGACGGTAATGACACACTTGCTATTATGCCAACGGGCGGTGGGAAGTCTATTTGTTATCAGATTCCGGCCTTAGTACTCGAAGGAACGGCTATTGTTATATCGCCCTTAATTTCTTTGATGAAAGATCAAGTAGATGTTCTTAAATCTAAAGGGATAAGTGCAGAAAGTATTAATAGCTTGATGTCCACTAAAGAAGTGAATGAAATTCTAGATAACGCAGTTGATGGCAAATACAAGTTATTATACGTTGCTCCAGAAAGATTGCAAACTAAAAGGTTTGCTGATATATTTTCACATATACCTATTTCTTTTATTGCAGTTGACGAAGCACATTGTATCAGTGAGTGGGGGCATGATTTTAGACCTGCTTATTTGAAAATCCCTCAAGCATTAGGTGCTTACAGAGATTATCCAATTGCTGCCTTTACAGCAACTGCTACTAAAGAAGTACAAACAGATATTTCTAAAAATTTAAAATTAGATAAACCTAAAAGATTTATTAAGGGTTTTGATAGGCCAAACCTTACTTATATTACAAAAACTACTGAAGATAAAGTTCAAGCTTGTCTTGATATCATAAGGAGTAGTGGTAATGACTCAACTATTATTTATGCTGGAACTCGAAAGAGAGTTGAAGAGTTTTATGAAGCTCTTAAACTTCAGGATATTAAGATAGATATGTATCACGCAGGTTTACCAGATGATTATCGAAATGAATCACAAGAAAAATTCTTTAGTGGTGAAATCAAAACTATCATTGCCACGAATGCATTTGGGATGGGTATTGACAAAGAGAATGTTAGAAATGTAATACATGTTGATTTGCCAGGGACTATCGAAGCTTACTACCAAGAAGCTGGACGTGCTGGACGTGATGGGAAGCCATCTAACTGTATATTATTATATCATCCTGGTGATATTACTTTACAAGAATTTTTTATTGACGTTTCATACCCAGCAGTAGAACAAATTAACAGAGTTTATACTACTTTGTATAAAAAAGCTGGTGTGGAAATGGGGGAATATGCTCATGAACCATTAGACGTTAGTTCTGCTTTGATAGCAGCATACCTAAGTATAACTCAAAAAACTGTTTCTGCAGTATTAAAATTTTTGCGAAATCATGGAGTGATTTCAAATTCGAAATATTTTTCGAAAGCAACTATTAAGTTTTTATCTGATAGAGATAGATTAATGGAATATTATAATCTATTACCAGATTGGTTGAAACTACCAACCGAATCTATCTTTAGGTCGGCTGATACTTCGACAAATAGTACATATCAGCACATCGACCCACTAGAAATTGCCCAGAAACACGGTATATTAGCTGATAATATCATTAAAGCTATTAATAAGTTAGCATTTGATGGACATATAGAATACAATCCTGAAGCTAATAAAAGCGGTATCTATTTGATAATGGAAAGAATGCGGTTTGAGGATCTGCCTATAGATTTTGAGGAGCATGCTAGAAGAAGAGAGTTTGCTAATCAGAAACTTGAGTATATGAAACAATATGCCGAAACAGATACTTGTAAACGAAATTTTATCCTGAATTATTTTCAAGATGTAAATGTTGAGTCTGATTGTGGTAGATGCACTTCTTGTCTTATACCTAAGTCTGTTAAGAAATTGAATGATGAGAAAAAAGAATTTATAAATATTAGAATTATTGACTCACTTCAAGAAATAGATAGTAAATTTGGCAAAACTATTATTCGACATTTTCTTGCCGGAAAAGCAACACAGAAAGTTCAGAAATTTGAGTTGGAAAATCTGAATATGTTTGGATGTCTCTCAGAATACACTGATGCTGAAGTTAAAGAGTATTTAGATTCTGCTATTTCTAATAATTATATAGCTGTTAGCAGAAACAGATTTCCTGTACTTTCGATAACAGAGAAAGGATATAATTTAGTAGGACGTAAGTTAAATGAACAGCTTGATAAAATAAAATCTGATCACAATTATTCTGACGAGTTATTTTCTAGATTGCACGATTTGAGAAAAGTTATTTCGATGAAAGACAAGATAAGTGAGGAGAGAATTATATCTCAAGATTTATTGATGAAATTGAGTTCTGATTCTCCAAAAAATATATTAGAATTAAGAAAGTTAAAAGGATATAATATAGATTTTGTCAGAAATTACGGATCCGAATTTGTTGCTGTAATTAATGATTATTACCAAAATACCCCATTAGAAGAAAATGAGGTATCAGAAGTAACTGAGTTAACTAAACGCATTGTAGTTTTATTTCAAAAGAATATATCAATTGATGAGATTGCAGATAGACTAGATTTGACAGATAAAGAAATAGTTAATAATTTGATTTTAGCAATTGATAATGATATAGATGTAGATATGAGCTCCCATGTATCAGAATCCAAATATGAAGAAATTTTGGATTTAGTGGAAGAGAATCCGAATGTCTCTGCAGCAGGAGCAAGAGATGAGTTAGGGCCAATATTAGAATATAACTTATTAAAAGTTGCATTGGCAAAAGCCAAGAACGAGTTAGAATATAATTAATAAAATATGTAATTTTGATTTTTCAAAGAATGCAACTAACTGATGCCTAAAAAGAATTATGCTCCTGAGGGCGAATACATTTATAATGAACAACAGAAACTGAGACAGTGGTATGTTTGGTTTATATTAGCTCTATCTTTAGTTTTATCATCGGCATTTCTGATTAATAGCTTCGTAAACTTTATGGAAGGTGCTCCTGGAGCGGCTTCTTTTATTGTTTTAGGCGTCTTGATTCTATTTATTTGCTTGTTCTTTGTCATATCAACTGCTGGTTCAAAATTGAATATTATCGCTACTGAAGAAGCA
>JAUHXN010000423.1 GCA_030426865.1 bacterium
CCCAGAAGCTGGTGAAGTTGGATCTAAGTTAAAATTTGAAATTATTGAAATGGATTCTAATAAATTCAATGGATTATATGATTTTGAATTCTTCGCAATTGATGAAGATAGAGCGAAACAACTATTTTTGGGAGATACATTAGAATTATCATTTGATGTATTGTGGAATCATATTAACACTACACTTCGAATAACTGGAGAGAATACGGATAGCCCCGAATTTGAAACAGGTAATTATATTCGAATGGCCACTTTAACAAATTTATCACAAGATAGTACTTTATTGTATAGTCAACCAGTTCAGTTTAATCCAAATGGATGTTTCACATCTGAAGAAGTTGCGTCTGCACTGTATGAAAATGCAGTAATGCTATCAGGCAGTCGAGATACTGTTTTCAATGACGCAAGAGAAGTTGTAAATACATTTGGTATTTGGAATAATGATGATGTAATTGATTTCTCAGGTAAATTTACTTCTGGTGATTTTACTTCACAAAATCATTGTAATACAAGATTCTTCTTACCACCAGCTTACGGAACAATAGGCTATAATTTCAAATTTGCTTTATTGCAACATGGTGGAAGATATAGATCTGATAAATTTGAAATATTGGAAGGTGATGCTAAGACTATACTTTATTCTCTTGAAAACAGGAGTAAAAACGATTTAACTTCAACAGGAACATTAAGAACTCAACCAGTAGATACAGTTCATTCTGGATTATATGTAGCTCGTGGTGAAAATAATCAAAGTCAAGCTGTACAATTTGTTTCTCCAGTCTATGGCTCATTTAATAATGGACCTATAGATGCTACCCTTGAGTTCACTGGTAAAGGATCAATAACTGCTGAACTAGAATGGGGAAGAGACACTAAAGGTGCTACTACTACAAGTACTCAAACAAGTACGTTCACTATAGAATATCTTGATTTTAAAATTGATAATAATTATAGTTTTACAACCACTAATCTGGATTCTAAAATTTCAATCGGTTCTATTAGTGAGATGGAGCATATTTCTATCGACCCTGTTACAGAAGGTAAACTAATTCCAACAACATTTGCTGGTCAAGATAGTGCGAATGTTGAACGTAAACCTTATCCAGACCCAAGAAACTTAACTTCTCAAGGTGTCGATATAGATGAGTTTATTGGTAAATACAATATGTTTTCGATAGGACATGTTAATGTTAAAAGTGTTTTTCCTAGTAAAGCTACTGAGAGTATTGCTAGATCTGTTGACAAACCAGAACTTTTAAATATTGTTAAAACTTATTCAGGTTTACCTCAAGGGCGGTATTACTTATCAGCAAAAGATGGAAATGGAAATAGAATAGATTTCATTAATATGCTTAATATTGCTGGAGCTCAATTCGTATTCGACAATGTTAATATGAGAAAAATTTGGGATGGACTTGCTTCAGAAACTAACTTAATGCCGGATGAAATTACGGATGATAAAGAATATAAATATGATCAACCAGACTTTGAAGTAGGAGATAAAGTTAGATTAACTACTAATGGTGGTGCATCTGGTTTACCTTTACCAAACGCTAAATTGAAAGTTGTATTGAAAGATGCAACACCTGGCGGATTGACTGATGATCAAATGGAAGGTATTAGAGTAGTTCCTAATCCTTACTATATTACTCATCAAAATGAACAAACACCTTATGAAAGTAAGTTGTACTTTACTAAAGTACCTCCGAAATCTACAATCAATATCTATACGGCAAGTGGAAGCTTA
>JAUHXN010000424.1 GCA_030426865.1 bacterium
AGCTTTTTTTTGTATTCCTGTCATCGCGAGGACTGTATGGACGTGGCGATCTCAATTAATCTGAATCAAAGAATTTTTGGAATTTAGGATTTGCAGAATGGGTTGGAGTAGAGCTTGAAGAGACGTATTGCATACGTCTTAAAAACAATCGCGTCACTCTTGAAAGAACCACGTCACTCACAGTGATAGAAGTGAAGTGCCTGTATTGAGCGAAATCGAAATGAAAAGTATATAAACTTCTTATTGCATTGTTATTTCGTTTAATGAATTAGAGTAAAGTCATAAACAATCACAAAGTTGTTATGCTTATAACTCAATTTTCAGTAAATGTTTATATAATAGAACCAAATCCTTCAAAAACTATATTACTTAATTTGTCTTTTCATCTAGTATTTCCTGTAACTCATCTTTCATTGATTGTGATATGATAGGAACCAATTTAAGTGTTTCTGTATCAAAACCTAATATTTCGGTTTTGTCATTATTCGAATTCTTTTTATTGTGTTCGATAGTACTAATACCAATTATATTTGTGTTATTTAAAGGATAAAATTCTATGATATCCATCTCTTTTAATTCAAATGGTATAAGGTTTAAATTTTTTATGTCGAAAACATATAAATTGTTTTTATCTTTACTGTTAAGAGTCCCATCATTATTAGTATCGTCTCCCATTACTTTAAACAGAAGTAGTTCACTTACATCATTTCGGAAGTATGACCAATAAATTATAGCTAGTTTATTTTTAAATATTATTTCTCTTATATTTTTTTTATAGTCGATGTAGACGAAGTTGTTAAGAACTCCGCTAGTGTAATTCCGTAATTCAAATTTACTTGAACGATATTTGTTGTTATCCAAGATGTTTATTTCCATCACATCCATAATTCTATATTGACTAATAGGAACTAGAAAATTTGACTTAGAAGTATCTAAAGGAATCAATTTGTCAATATTAACTAATTGTAATTGTGATATTGTATCACTTTCTTGAATAATATCGACCCCATCCTGTGTAGTTAAACTACTTGATCTAAATAATGGAGATATGTAACTATATGTCGCTCCTAAAAGTGAAATTAAACCTACAATAAGAATACTAGTTCCAATTATGGCTAATAGTTTTTGATTATATCTAGTTAATTTACTCATATAAATTCCTTTCTTTTATAGTCGAACTACATCCCCAACTCCAAGACAATAGGGCAGTGATCTGAGCCGAGTTGCAACGGTTGATGATATGAGTTCTTCACTTGAGTTAGCAAATCATTGCTCACGAAGTGATAGTCTATTCTCCATCCAACATTTCTTTCTCTAGCTCTTCCACGTGGTGACCACCAAGTGTAGTTGTCACCTTCTTTGTTGAATAAACGGAATGAATCCGAATATCCCATGGCAAATATTTCGTCTAGCTTTACTCGCTCTTCAGGTAGGAAACCAGAAGTTTGTTCATTTTCTTTAGGTCGTGCTAGGTCTATTTCAGTATGCGCAGTATTATAATCACCACTTACTATTACTTTTCTCCCTTCTTTTCTTCTTTCATTTGCTTTGGCGAATAGTGCATCATAGAAATCTAGTTTGTATTGCACTCGTTCGGGTCCTTGTTGCCCATTAGGGAAATATACATTGAAGTAAGATATACCATCTATTCCTATTTCTATTACCCTACCTTCATTATCGAACTGCTCAACTCCTATACTATCATTGATATACTCTGGCTCTTTTTTACTGAAT
>JAUHXN010000121.1 GCA_030426865.1 bacterium
CTGGCCATACATTACAAGTAAACTCTTCAGTGCCATCATAAGCTAAATCAGTAGTCAAAGTTACATTCAAGTCAGGAGAATTAGCACCATTAAATTTGCCAGCTTCGTCCATTATAGCAACACCATCTACCATCCATTGGTAAGCAAGATTAACATTAGAAATTGAAGATTCAGCTTCAACTGAAATCTGAACTACATCACCTACACAACCATCTACTGAAGAAGGTTGAATTGTAAATGTAGCAATCGGTTCTTCATTTATAGCAAATTCATTTGACCAAACTGTATCACATTCGCCTAGTAACATTACTCTGTAATCAGTTGCAAAATCAGAAGCCATTATGTTTTCAATTGTCAATATTGAAGATTTAGTACCTTCATATCTTTCGTCATCAACCAAAGGAGTATTACCTCTGTACCATTGGATATGAGTCCAATAAGTTGGGTTGTCCATATTGTGCTCGCCATAAGTATTAGCATCAAATGTCAACATAAGACTATTTCCTTCCTTGGTGAAAACAGTTTCTATATCTTTCATGAATGATGGTTTTTGAAGTGCATATAAGTTAGCTACCTCAGAGTAAACTATTGGAGAAACTCTAGCATCTTCATAGCTATAGTCTCCAGGAACTTCAGTCTCATAGTCTTCATCATCATCTTCACCACCATCATACTCAGGATCAAATACAAACATTTCTGCTCTGTATAGACCACTCATATTATATCTTAATGTATCAAAAGTTATCTGACCAAAATCTTCAACCCAATCAGAAATCACTCTTCCATCTTTCCACCATCTGTAGGCAATTTTGAATTGCTTTTGAGAAGGTGCAGCAACTACAAATAAGTATTGATCTAACGCTCCTTCGCACTCAACAACATCTGTTGGTTGTTGAATTATTATTGCTTCTTCAGGGTAATACTGTGCCATTACATTAGATGGCAATATAAAAGACAGGCATAACATAGCGAATGTTATTATACCAAGATTATGTAAAACTTTAGTTTTCATAATTAACTCCATTTATTATTGATTAAATATATTTTAATTTTTTTCTATAGTAATTTAATGAAAATATTCATCGTTTAAGTTACCAATTTAATAAAAAAACATTAAAAAATATCATTTTAAATAAAATTAGAATATAACTTTAACCAAAATGTAAGTATAATTACACACTTTCTCCCTAATTTATGTTTATAAATTTCAAATCCTTATGGTTTTTTCCAGCTACTATACGGAGTATATAAACACCTGATTCCAATGATGTTACATTAATTGGTAAGTTTATAGATTTTGTAAAGTTTAGGTTTTCATAAAGAACAGAAATTGACTTACCATTTATATCATAAAGCTCAACTGTCGTTGGTAAAACCTCATGGTTATTACTAACTAAATTAAGTTCTTTAACATCACCATTATTCACAATTTCAGCTTTGTAGTGATTGTCAAACTCGTTTCTAACAGAAGAAACACCCGTATTTCCAATCAAAGATAATCTAAAACTAGGATCATTTTCTCCATCAGTTTTTATCAGAATTGATGTTGTTACTGGTTTGTCGTCTTTGGGCTCAAATTGGAATTTGATTTCTTGCTTCTCGCCTTCAGGTATATATATAGCTTTACTAAGAAGAATAGGACTCACTAGGCTCATACCTTTAGAACCAGCAAATCCCATTTCTATACTTAATAGATTTACACCTTTCGAATTTTTAGGGCTAATAAAAATAGATTTTTCTCTTTTTTCACCAACAGGAACATCACCAAAATTCAAAGCATCAGTAGATACGCTAACTTCTGGTTTGTCTCCTACAGAAAATTGATATTTTATAAAATTACCAAAGTCAGGGTTGAAGTTTTTCGATTTATTACCCGATGATAAACTAATAAATCCAGTGCCCAGTTGCTCTCTCATCCACCACAAATCAAGTCCAAACCCTTCAACATTTTCAAATAATAATTCGTAACATCCATTTTCTAATTCATAATCAAAACTATATGCTTTCTCACTTTCGAATTCACCTAGTTTTACTTCTTCCAAGACATTACCACTAGCATCAGTAAGTTTCATTCGATACTGTGCTTCTGCTTGTTTATTCGTTTTCATTGTGATTTTGACATCCTTGGATAGCACATCTACTCCAATCATCTTAGAATTTGCATAGTTATTTCTTTCGTATTCATCATCTTTTCCATTCGGCGAAGAAATATTTACTTCAAACCCATATTCTGTTCCACCATTTAAGTCATTAATACTAAGTGGTGGAAGAGTTATTCTAGCTGATTCTAAAAAGCCAAGACTACCGCTCCAGTTATAAGTATTATTATCTTTACCAATAACTCCATAATCAATCTTCAACGATTCTAACGTTTCAGAACCATTGTTTTTAATAATAATTACTGGACCCGAGCATGAAGGGTTGAGTCTTCCGTATTCTTGATCAAGTGATGGTGATACTATTCTTTCTATAGAAGCATCGTTGGTAAAGTTTGGATTACCATAACCTATCATATATCCAGTAAATACATAATTTCCATAAGGAACAAATTGCGATGGATTATCTATTTGGTAATCTATTGGAACTGTTTCACCTGCTGTTACTAAGTCACCTAACTCATGTTCGTGAGTGTTTACTGTAGCACCAGGACACCAATCAGATCTATCTATTTGCCAAGTTCCCCCTTGTGGGAACACCGGATTGTCGCCACATTCTTTCCAACCTTCCCATTCGAATAGACCATCATCACCAACATACAACCGATGAGTTCTTTTACAGAATTCAGAGCAATTATCTGTATTAGCTGGACCTGCAAACCCATGGCCACTTGACCTAGTAATTGCTTTGAACATAGATGCATCTTTATTAGGAGTTATTTCTAAGAAAGAAATATTCTTATCCTCAACTATACTCTGATAACTACCACCTGAACTCCAAAGAGTTTGAATACTTTTTACTTCACGAGCAGGTGTACCTTTGATAAATAGAAATTTCAAGTCAATTAATTCTTGCTGATTTCCAGCTCTCAATTTCACATAATCACGTAAAATAGGTTCGAAATCTGTAACATCTTCGACCCACGTAAATCCATCAGGACCCAAATCAAGGTTGATCCCATAAGGAGTGATGAATCTATGAATTTCGTAATCTACAACTGGAGAATAGTATTTAATCTCATCTTTAAGTAATGAATCAGTTGGTTCAGCTATAACAGAATCAATCACAGAACCAAACTCACCATAAGTGTAGAATGCTTTATTAGCGGGATACACAGTTAGAATTTCAGATGGTACTTGAATATTATCTGTAAAGCTCTTTAACTGTTCTGCAGGTATAATTTTATTTGGGCTTTCATAATCATATATGTAAACTTCGTCATGTGGAACTGGGTATTCTCTATTAACCGTTAAACTTTCTTTTTGTAAATCAATATTCCCAGAAAATTCTCCTTTTACGAAAGTGATTGAAGGTCTAGCTAATGTCTCTCTATTATCACCTGTTAATAGATTATCAGATTGGATTTCTCTAATTTCAGGGAAGCCATGCATCTGACCATCAAAGCCGTTTCCTGTTATGTCAGGAACTATATTATTTACAATGTTGTTCATATCATAACAAAACTGAAGTCCTTCCCAGTAAGTACTACTCTTATTTGTAGCGAAATCAGTTTCCATAGATGAATTAATCTCAGTTTCTGTAAGCACTCTGTTCCAAACGGCAAAATTATCCATCGAGCCATCATATTTACCGAAACCACTAACATTAGAAGCGATTTTAAATAATTCGATTTTATCAAATCCATTGCTTTTTCCAGTTTCACTATGCCACTCTACGCCATTTAAATACATCTTCATAGTACCAGATTTGACATCTTTTGTAAAAGTCCAGTGATTCCACTGTCCAAGAAAATCAGGATTGTTCGCAGATTTTAATATTCTATCATAGCTACCGCCATTATTACCAGCGTCCCAATAAACATTACCATTACTCCAAGGTAAATGGCTATTTAGCACTCTTTGTCCATTAGCGTTGACTCCTTCAAACGCATAAGAGTTTTGTGGCATTTTTATCCTATCACCAAATTGCCAGAAAGAAATGGTTATCTCATCATTAATATTTTCAAAAGCTTCCTTCGGGACATTGATGTAGCTCCCTTCTGAGAACTTGACATAATTTTGTGCACCATAATCATATCCGGCTTTGTAGGCTTCATTATTTTCAGCTGCTGCCAATTCTAATTTACCTTCTTTTATTTCTCCAGAAATAACTATCTTTAACCCTTTACCTGATTCAAGTTGAAAAGGACTGAATAAAATAAATTCTTTAGTATCTCCTGAGTTTGCAGTGACATCATTATGGAAATACTCAATAGCATCTAAAAGATGCGTCCCAACGGCATTGTTATTATTGTTCTCTAATTTTATTCTAAAATTTTCTATTTTCACATTTGATAAAAACTTTAATTTTATAGCATGTATTTCATTTTGATTTTCTAATAAACCTGAAATTTCATCCTGAGTAAAATGGAAATCAACCAAGAAAGTACCACTATAAGGAGGGTCGATTGTCAATTTCCCATTTTCATCCTCATTAAACGAGGCTTCTATTTTATTTGTTAAACTACTTCCAAAACTAGTTTTATAAATAGTCTCTTGCTCTTTATAATTGTAGGGTTCCGTTGTATAATAGTATTTATTCGGAGTGGTACCTCTTACTAAAAAGTTTGGAGATGCGAATGAAGTAGAATCGAAAAGGCCAGAAGAGTCCGTTACAACTGTATACGTAAGATAATCCCACTCACCACAATCAAACCCATCTCTTGTAGTTCTCGGGTCACATTTGAGTGAATAATGCATTAATATTTTTTCGTAACTATCTTTAGGTGGGAATAACCATGTGCCAGACCTAGTTGTAATTGAATCGTAAGATAGTGTTTGGACTATTATTGTGTCACCTTTAGTTTCCCATTGTGCATCTAATCCTATTGCGGTAATTAGAGTGATCAAGAGTATGATTAATATATTCTTCATATTATTCCCAAATTTTTTTTAAATTTCTATTATATATATCTGCTTAATCTACAAAAAATATACATTTATACCTCGAATGGGTGAAAAATGAATTTGAATACTAACTCAATTTTTAATGGATTTTTCGATAATCTCAGAACCAAGAGCCACTCGGAAACCATATTGCAATACTATAAGGACAGTACTCTTATTGCTTTGTCAAAAGGGGAATTTCTGAAAAGTGTAATATGCATGAATAAAGCTATCACAGATCTAGGGATTTCTAAAAATGATAGAGTAGGAATAGTTTCTGAAAACCGAATTGAGTTTCTAATTGCGGACATGGCAACTAATAGTACAGGAATAATCAATGTACCAACCTTTCCTAATTTTACTCCAGATCAGCAGAAATATATATTCAATGACTGTGATGCCAAGATAATAATAGTCTCAAATAAATTACAATTGAATAACATACTATCAGTTAGAAATGAACTCGAACATTTGAAATATATTATTACAATGGATGAAGGGTTAGAGGATATTGAAAATAATATATTATCAATGAGTAATCTTATTGAGTCTGTTGAGAAAAAATATAATTTTGAAAGTATTAAAAGTGAATTTATTAGTTCAACTCACAAGGTTGAAATTGATGATATTCTCACTCTTATTTATACTTCTGGAACAACAGGCAATCCCAAAGGCGTAATGCTAACTAATAGGAATGTACTTACAAATGTAAACTCAATTTGGGATACGGGTATAAAAAACGCCACTGACGAATTTCTCTCATTTCTACCTATGTGCCATGCATACGAACGAACTGTCATTTATACTTTTCTTATTACTGGTGGAGTGGTCACAATTGCACAGTCAATTGAATCTCTATCAAGCAATCTGAATGAAGTTAAACCTAGAATAATAACTGCCGTTCCAAAACTATTAGAAACTGTGAAAAGCAGAATTATTAATTCTCTGAAAAATGAAAAAGAATCCAAAAGGAATCTTGTATTCAAAGCTTTGGATTTATCACATAAATATGTTGATTCAGGGAAAATCCCTATTAAAGACAAGCTTAAATTGAAAGTCTATGATAAGTTGATATTCTCTAAAATGAGAGAAAGACTTGGAGGGCGTCTTAAGCACATTGTTTCCGGCGGGTCAGCTTTAAATCCAGAAATTCATAAGTTCTTTCATTCTATAGGTCTTACTGTAATACAGGGGTATGGTCTTACAGAATGTTCACCTGTAGTATCTGCTAATACTCCCTTTAATCTAGAAATTGGTACTGTAGGTCCACCAGTAAGTAATGTTGAAGTAAAGATTGATACAACGGGGGAGATTTTGGTAAGAGGTGATTCGGTAATGAAAGGCTATTGGCACGATGATATTGCAACGAAAAGATGTATAGATGATAATAATTGGTTCCATACTGGTGATATAGGTGAATTTACAAATAAAGGAAGTTTGAAAATAACAGGCAGAATCAAAAGTATAATTGTTACTAGTGGAGGTAAAAATATATCGCCAAGCCCAATTGAAGATATGATAAGAATGAGTGAGTATGTGGACCAAATTGCAATATTTGGAGAGAACAAAGACTATTTAACTGCAATTGTCTCACCGAATTTTGAACTATTAAATAATGTAGCAAATGAACTAAATATTGATTTTGAATCAAACTATGATTTAGTTCGAAATAAAGAAATAAACAGCTTGATGATGAAAGAAATTAATAACCATCAATCTACACTAGCTAAATATGAGAGGGTAAGGAAAATTACAATCGTTCCAAATTCATTTTCTGTTGAAACAGGTGAGCTCACTCCAAAAATGAGTATGAAAACAAATGTGATATTCGAAAAGTATAAATCTGAAATAGAAGGGATGTATAAATAGTATGATAATTATAATTGAAGATGAAGGTAAAGTTGAATACGAAAAAGATGCAGCAAACTTTATAGGCGTTGCAGAGAAAGTATATATACCTGAGAGTGTTACGGAGATTGGACCACTTGTAAAAGAATTATATTCGAATGGGACTAGGTTTACTATTTCTGCAGCTAGAACTGGACTTACAGGTGGGGGAGTACCACAGACAGGGGTATTGATATCTACAGAAAGATTGGATAAGATTATAACAATAGACCTAATTAATAAAACTGCATTATTAGAACCAGGTGTAAGGTTACAAAACTTTCACGATGAGTTAAAGCAACATAATCTGATGTACCCTTCTAATCCCACAGAGACTTGGAGTACAATAGGTGGAAATGTTGCTAATAATGCATCTGGTGCGAAGACCTTTAAGTACGGAGCTACTCGAAGTTTCGTTAACTATTTAGAAATAGTTTTACCTGATGGAGATGAACTTCATTTGAAAAGGGGGGAGTACTTTGCTAAAGGAAGTGAAGCAGAGTTAACTACTGTAAGTGGAAATAAAATTAATTTTAGCATACCTAACATTAGAATACCGAATTCCACTAAAAATGCTGCTGGTTATTATTTGAGACCAGATATGGATTTAATAGATTTATTCATTGGTAGCGAAGGTACTTTAGGAATAATCAAACTAATTGGACTAGATTTACTCCATCAATCGGAAGAAGTTTTATCTGCAATAGTCTTTTTCGATGATTATAATAACCTACTTAATTTTGCTGAATACCTTAGAAATGACAATCCTCGTCAATTAAAGCCAAGATTACTAGAATATTTTGATCACAATTCACTCAAGTTATTGTCCGAACTTCATAGTGACTTACCAAAAGAAGCAATAGGGGCTATTTGGGTAGAATTTGAGTCTAATCCTGTTATGCTTGAAGACGATACTCTTTCGCTTTATGAACTTACTTTAGAACATACGGATTTGGTAGAAAACACTTGGGTAGCTATGACAGATAGAGATCGGGAGAAGATTACTAAATTCCGTCACGATTTACCTCTTGCCGTTAATGAATTGTTAACCAAATATGGGCAGCAAAAAATATATACTGATACAGCTGTGCCAGCAAATTCTTTTAGAATTTATTATGACGAAATGTACTCACACTTGAACAGTATGGGGGTAAATTATGTAGTTTTCGGACATATAGGAGATTGTCACCTTCATGCTAACTTGTTTGTAAAAAACGAAAAAGATAAAGAAAAAGCAGAAGAGTTTTATCATTATATGATGAAATTAGCAATAGAATTAGATGGAACTATATCAGCAGAACATGGTATTGGAAAAATAAAAAGACCTTATATGAAATATATGTTTAATGACGAGGAAATAAACGGGATGAGAAAAATCAAA
>JAUHXN010000122.1 GCA_030426865.1 bacterium
TTCTACATATACGTACAAAATGTACGAAAGTGATTAATATTGAATTTGAATTATGAATGACCTAGAAAAGCTAAAACACCTGTTCTTATTTAAAGATGTTACTGATAGCGATAGTCATACTGAACCAGTAGTTACCTATGGCTCTATAGTATGGGGTGTGTTATTACGCACAGCTCTGTTAGTTATTATAACTATGGTGCTTATGTATGAGTTTGGTCATAGTGAGGTTTGGTATTTATCACTTTTCTTGATTTGGCTAATAGCTCTGTATCCGGGATGGCAACAATATCAAAATTACGAAAACAGAATAAAAAAATTTGAAGAAGATACACTTTGTGGATCATGCAAGCATTTTAGTTCTGAAAGTCAACTGTGCCGACTATATGATGTACACGTTACAACTAATGATATCCCTTGCGAGGGAGAATCATGGGAACCTAAAAGTATGTACTAATTTAGATTTCTTTGATCTCAACTAATCTATAATCTCCAGCACCTATTAGCTCGAATACATATTCTTTCTTTTGATTAGAATATCTCCAAATTATTAATGTTTTATCATCAATAAAATCTTCCTCGATCTCATTTGGGGCTGATTTCAGAATGTATATTTTACCTCTGTCAGTTTCAGCACCATCATCTTCTGATATTGTTTTAAAATTAAAAAACGCATAATCAACACGAACATAATACTGTTGCAATGCTTCGTTGAACGGAGTTAGTGGTGTAGGGTCTTTCGTTTTCCAATATTCAAGAAATGATTTAGAGATATCATCAGAATTATTGATGCTTTCTATCTCATTTTCTGTTGCTATATACTTTAGTATTTTTATAGCATAGGGTAATCTATTTAGAGAAATTGGTTGGCTAATCCATTCTATTCTTATATCAAAATTTGTTATTTTATTGTTGTTTTTACTGATATTAAGTACGTATTCACCAGGTATTACTTTGATGCCAGGTAAGTCTATGTCTAATACATCATAAGTCTTATTCCGTTTCAAATCAAATTTTACATCAGAATAGTTATTAGTAAAGCTAAAGTCAACATTTTCTATAACTTTACATATACCGTTAACTTCGTTTTTACTATCCCATTTTAATGCATTGTCACCTATGTCTTTTTTCTTAGTTAAAGTATATGTGTAATTAGCATCTTCTAAATTTTCAGCAGGGATAAGTATTTTTGCACCTTGAGCATCGAATGATATTATTTTATTTAATCCGAAAGGTTGCAATTCTGTATATACATCTGTTCTTTGAGTGTTGAATAATATGGGGGTATATAGTTCAGGTTTCTGACTTACGTCAATACTATGCTTTTTAGTTGCTAAATAGCTATTGTCTTTAATATCAAATTTGATTTCAATATCAAACTTTCCTCTTGGTAATATTATTTCTTGAATTCCTTCTACGTAAATACTTTTACTTAATGTTTGCTCATAATCTTTGAAATAAATAGTGTCAGAGATTTTAGAACGGTTTTTTACTATCCCATCACTGTTTTGAAATAATATTTCTACATCGAGTACTCCGAAATATTTACCAAAATTTGGTCCATCTTTGACTTTCTGAAATCTTAATGATTCGTTGGCTGCTTTGACTAATATAGCTAATCGGGTAGAATCGGGATTACTATAAGGTAATTCCAGAACCTCAGAAAAAAGTGACTCGCCATAAGAATAGTACTTCGATTTGTCTATCTGAGCCGATAGCGAAATCGATACAAAAAGGAGTAAAACAACTAATAATTTATTCATTTTCATTTATAAAGTTTCTTAATATTACTGCAGCTGCCGTCATATCCAAATTACCTTTCTTCCGACGGTCTTTCTTTTTTTTGCCATTTGCCACCATCATACTCATAGCTTCTTTACTAGAGAAGTTTTCATCGTACAAGACAACATCTACACCTGATATAACGGATAGCTTCTCTCTAAAGTTTTCGATTGCTACTAATACTTCAGAACTTTGTCCATCGTAGCGTATTGGCTGACCTATTACTATGAGCCCAGTATTCTGGGCTTTTATTTCTTGTATTATATCATCGAATAATGATTTGCTTGTGGCATCGAAGACCTTGACTGGTCTTATAGTTATATGTAACTCATCTGATACAGCGAAACCTATTCTTTTCAATCCATAGTCGAAACAGACTATTCTTTTGTATTTATATTTACTCAGGTCAATTTTCATTAATTGCAATTTAATGAAAAAATATATGTTATAAGGTTTTATAAGACTATGAATTTTGGATTGATATTATTTTACAAATACTGCATTTATTTCTTGTTATTGTAACAAAATGGCATATCTATTGTCTTAATAGTTGTATAAGCAATTAAAACAGGATAATATATGAAATTTATTTACACTTTTACATTTTTGTTAATTCTATTCCACACATCTACATTTTCCCGAGAATGGGAATTGATTGATAATAATAGTACTATATTCAATCCGAAAGGAGAAGAATTCCACTTCAAATCTTTTGAAATGGAAGAGCTATTTGGGACTTTCTATACAGTCAATTTGAGTAATACTAATGGAGTATTATTCTCAAATGATTTGGGTCATAGGTGGGATGTAGCTTTCTACGAAACACTTAATTCAGCTAATGTATCCAACATAATCTATGATTTGGTAAAGCAAGGTGATCAGTTATATGTTCCTGCTGACAATGGAATAATACATATACTTGACTCGGAAACTAAAAAGTGGAGAAAAATACCTATCTCTAATCAATATAAAGAACCTGCAAAATATCTTCAATTTGTGAATGATTCTGTAGCATTCGTCGGCTTTCATTTCACGTATGGATTTTTCAAAACTACTAATAAAGGTATAAATTGGAAGCCAATGGAAGGTGTTCTACCTACAACTAATCTTAATTTTAATTTCCTGAACTTTGTTGCAGTTAGTGAAGATGAGCTGTATATGGTTGGCTCAGTCGATGATTCCCTTCGCTTTTATAAAACCACAAATAGTGGTGACAGTTGGACTAGTTTTGAATCAGAATTGTTCGAAGAGTCTGAGTTAATAACTAATGAATACTACAATCTAACTTACGAAGCACCATATTTTTATGTAGAGAATAGATTTAAAGACTTAAAAATAGGTAAGACTTCTATTATGAGGTCGACTGATTTTATTACTTGGGAACCAGTGTTCGTCAGTGACTTTATTGATTTTGGAAAATTTATACATGGAATCAAATTCTATGGTAATGAGGGCTTTGCACTAGGAACACAAGTGTTCTTATACTCTAGTGACAAAGGAGATACTTGGTATGACATATATGATGAAGATGATAGGTTCTATGACAACAGCAACCCAGTTAATGGTTTCTTCTTATTTAATGGTTATATATATGCTGCTAGTGCAATCGAAGAAAAAGATGAAGACGGTGGTATAATAAGAGTTAACAAATTTTTCCGATTTGATATGAGGAACTTCACAAGTGTAGAGAATGAGATATGGAATGTTAGCTTGTATCCTAACCCTACAGAATCAATAATTAACATAGAATCAGATGAGTTGATTAACACCTATGAAATTATAGACTTAACTGGAAAAATTCATCATAGAAATCAATCGCAAATAAATGATTATAGATTGAATATCAATATCGAAAACCTTATAAGTGGGACTTACTTTATCAGGATAAATGAGCGACTCTATAAACGTTTTGTGAAGAAATAGGATATATTTCTCAAATTGCTTTAATTACATTAATAAGTAGATTTATATCCCGTAGGGATATAATATCAGTAGCAATAAGATAACTTAACTTTATCTATCTTCCCATTTCTTGTTTTTCTTACGGAATAGCAAACTGATAGGAGTTCCTTCTAGGTCAAAATTTTCTCTTATTTGCCTTTCTACAAATCGTTTGTAGCTATCTGGCAATAATTGTGGTTGGTTCAAAAATACTGTGAATAGAGGTGGCTCGGTTCCTACTTGTGTTATATAATTTATTCTCAAATCATATCCTCTTACAGCAGGGGCAGGAGTTCTCTCAAACAAATCAATAAGCACTTTATTCAGCTTACCTGTAGATATTCTTTTTTCTCTTCTTGCTTTTATTTCTTTGGCTATTTCTATTATTTTAAACACTCTAGTTCTCTCAGTTGCAGAAGTAAATATAACTGGAACAAAGTGAAAAGTCTTTACTTCTTCCAAAATAGATTTCTTCATCTTATGAGCAGTGTCCGATTCTTCGTTGTCGATTAGATCCCATTTATTTACTGCTATTATAATTCCTTTTCTAGCTTCGTTTAGTAACTGAATTATTCGCTTATCTTGCTCTTCGAAACCTCTCTCTGCATCTAAAATTACTACGCCTATGTCGCATCTATCAATAGCTCTGTGAGTACGAACCATACTCCACTTTTCTATATTCTCATCTACTTTCGATTTTCTTCTTAGTCCTGCGGTATCTATTAGAACAATTTCTTCCCCGTGGAATTTTACAACCGAATCAATCGAATCACGAGTAGTCCCAGGTATATCAGTTACTATATTTCTATCTTGACCCAGTAGGGCATTGGTCAAACTTGATTTACCAGCATTCGGACGTCCTACTAATGCAATTTTAAGTCTATCATCATTTTCATCATAATCAACTATTGGAAAAGTCTCTACTAACTGATCCATAAAATCACCAGTACTTCTACCGTTATTGGCAGAAATAGGGAATGGGTCACCTAGTCCTAGTTCATAAAATTCGTAGGAATTATGATCCATAACATGATTGTCACACTTATTCACAACTAAAGTAACAGGCTTATCAGTCCCACGAAGTAACACACCTATATCTCTATCAAAACGAGTGATACCGTCTTTACCATCAACCATGAATATAATAGAATCTGCTTCTTCCATAGCTATCATAGCTTGCTCACGAATAGCTTTTTCCATAGTATCTTCGCTGCCAGGTATGAACCCACCAGTGTCTATGATATGGAAATGCTTTCCATTCCAATCGGAGCGACCATATATCCTATCGCGTGTTACTCCAGGCTCGTCTTCTATTATTGCGTTTCTTTCACCAACTAATCTATTAAAAAGGGTTGATTTGCCAACGTTCGGACGACCAACTATTGCTACTGTAACCATGTTTTTTTGCTTTTTTCAGAAAATAAAATTTAATTTACGGAATATGATTGTCAACTTTGCACATAACATAAAATGAAAAATAAAAATATTATACTTGGCATTACTGGTTCTATCTCTGCATACAAGTCTCCTTTCTTGGTAAGGGAGCTGATAAAAGAGGGTGCCAGCGTAAATTGCGTCATTACACCAAGTGGCAAAAAGTTTGTTAGTAAGC
Source organism: bacterium (assembly GCA_030426865.1). Lineage (GTDB taxonomy): Bacteria > Bacteroidota > Ignavibacteria > Kapaibacteriales > UBA2268 > PGYR01. The sequence goes on from JAUHXN010000122.1 coordinate 5,333, forward strand.
TAGTACTTGACAATCTAAGTCGTAATATAACGATAGACGATATGTTCGACGATAAATTTCAAGACTCGGGTTCTTGGCATATTGATAAAGCACAAAAGTGTGATTTATTCATTATTGCTCCTTGTTCCGCAAATACTCTAGCGAAAATAGCTAATGGATTTTGTGATAATGCACTCACTACTCTTACTACTGCCATACCCAAAGGAATACCTAAACTAATAGCTCCGGCTATGGATAGTGATATGTGGGAAAATAAGGCAATACAAAGAAACGTAGCCCAGTTAAAAGAAGATGGCTACGTAGTGTTAGACCCTGAATACGGCGAGCTAGCAAGCGGTATAATTGGTCAAGGAAGATTACCGGAAGTGCTAAACCTTATAGAATCAATCAAAGAGTATATATAATGTCATTTCTGAAAGGAAAAATGGTGCTTATCACCGCCGGACCCACTTATGAGCGAATAGATGACGTTCGTTTTATTGGTAACTTTTCCTCGGGGAAAATGGGATTCGCTTTAGCAGAATCTGCGTTGAGAATGGGGGCTGTAGTTACACTCGTTACTGGCCCAACTTGTCTGTATTGCAGTCCCGCTATAGATAGAATCGATATTGAGTCCGCAGAAGATATGTACCAAGTTGTAACAGCTAACTCCGAAAAGCAGGATGTTATTATAATGTCAGCTGCTGTAGCAGATTATACTCCGAAAATCAAGCACAATGGTAAAATCAAGAAAAAAGAAGACTTTATGACAATAGAGCTAGTCAAAACAAAGGATATACTGAAGGAGTTAGGTAGTAAAAAGAAAGATAATCAAATACTCGTTGGCTTTGCATTAGAAAGTGAAAAGCTATTAGAATATGCGAAAGGTAAACTAGAGCGGAAGAATTGCAATATCATAATAGCAAACCAAGCCAATAGTAGTGATAGTGGATTCGGAAAGGACATTAATACAATCACAATAATTGATGATAAAGATAATGTAAAAGAGGTTGCTACAGCTCCCAAATCTGAAATAGCCGATTCTATTTTACAGTACGTTTCAGAATATAGTGAGCTGCCCTAAATCCATTTTTAGCAGCTCCTTCTAGGGTTGATGGATACCCATTGTCCGAGTAATCACCAGCTAAATAGAGGCCTTGAAGATGAGTTTTAACTTTTGGTCTTTTTAAATTGTTTTTCTTATCTGCGAGGAAAGTAGCCATTAGTTCACGTACGATTTTGTAATGAGTAATTCGAAACTCTTCACCGAACATTTTCCTCAAGTCCTCTTCCATCATTGAAATTATTACTTCATCTTTCAGCTTAGCGTAACGAACTGCATCGCTAGTAGTTATCTGATAGGAGTAAGTATTTGATTTTCTATCAATTAGTTTGTCTCTGTTGAATAGCCAATCGAAACCTGTGTCAACAGTTGATATCATATACGCGTCAGTCAACTTGGTATCTGACCAAAAATAAACTGAAACAATAGGGGAGTAGTCGGGTACATCAATATCTATAGGTAGCTCGCTCAATATCCTTTTAGAGATGAATGAAGGGGTTGTAATAACTACATCGTCATAATACTCATCATTTACCATATACTTTCCTGATTCCTCAGTTATGGACTTAATCGGTGTAGTGTAGTAAATCTTATTTTCATCTTTGAGAAACACAGACTCAAATCCCTTGAATAGCTCACCAAAATGAACTTTAGGGAGGTAGAATGCAGCATTTTGGCTTTTACTTAGAAAACCATCAAGCATTATATTTTCGAAGATTAGTGGGCTTGCCTTACGTACAGGGGTATTCATTGTTGAAACTATAAGTGGTTCCCATAATATCTTTATTACTTTCTCGGATTGATTATTGCGAATTAATAATTCGTAACAGTCAGTGTAATTTTGAAAAGAGATCGAATCCATCTGAACTTTTAGTGCGAAGATAATAGTGTTTATCTTTTCTTTGAAACCAAAGTTTTTATCTCTAATAATAGCTTCTAACAGGCCGAATTTACCAGAAAATACTTTAGAAGTAAGCGAACCGAACTTACCGTCATAGAAATAGGGAATATCGTATTTTTCAATTATTTGGAAATATTCCATCCCACCAATCACTTTCAGCAAATCGAAGAAGTATTTGTAAGCACCTATGCATATATGCTGACCATTATCTACCACCGATAGAATCAGTCGCCTCATATATATGAACCACGTGGCTATTCATCAGCTCAGTAGCAGCAGTCATACCCGATACACCTGCACCAATAATAGCAACTTTTCGTTTTTGTATTCCCATAGATTCAAATTTAATAACAAAAGAAGAGAAAAACTTTAAAAATATATTTTTTAGTTAATATTAAATGTTATAAATTTGTAACCTATTTTGATGCGGACGTGGCGGAATTGGTAGACGCGCTAGACTTAGGATCTAGTGGGCTTAAGCTTGTGAGAGTTCGAGTCTCTCCGTCCGTACTCTAGGCAACTCTTTCTCAAAAGAGTTGCCTTTTTTATTTTTATTATCCCTGAAAGCCTTACTATCACGACAGATTAGCTTAACTATTTCTTTAAATGCAGGGGTTCGATATTTTTTATCTCTAATCCTAAGTTTCTCTTCAAGTATCGAACTAATTATAGTTCTTTTTCCTTTCGGGTTAGCACCTGCGTATAATGTAGAGAGATTATCAAAATATTCCAGTGTATTTTGATAGTAATCTTCTATATTTTCAAATTCTTCATTTAGAATCATTATTTCTTCTTTTTTAATTTGTATTTCATCTGTATACTTAAAATTATATCTATCATAAACTTCTTTGACTATTTGATCATCTATGAATTTCTCTAACAATTTATCTTTCTTGTCTTCTAACAACTTTATATCTTTTTCAATAGATCGTTTCTTAATTTTATTATTATCGACTGCTGATTTACTTTTTGATTTAATCATCTCAAGAAGTAATTCTT
>JAUHXN010000425.1 GCA_030426865.1 bacterium
TCCAAATAGCACTCCTCCCCAGAACTTATACATGTGTGGGAGATGAGTTTCCCAATTAACTTCAGCTATATCTTCGAATATGAACCCGAGTATTGGGTTTGCCTGTACTTTTCCGTAGAAAGTATCGACCATTAGCTTTATATCTTCTTTGTCTCTAATATCAGTTTTCATTTTTTCTTTTTCTGTTTGATGAAGTTGTCGAACTAAATTATCGGACAATTTAGTCTTTTATTGTAGGGTGGGGGTTAAATACTATTGGCATGATTCTTTATTTCGGTTGACTATCATCGCAGGCATTCAACTACATTTCGTTCAGAATGACTTAGCAAGCCTAAGTAGGCAAGAACGGCAACAGCCGTCACTCAGAGGACACGGAGTGTCCGAAGAGTCTAGGAGAGTTATTATATCTACATAATTGTACCGAACAAAATGGAACTAAAATATTACTCCAAATCATTTGTACCACAATATTCATTAAGACCACTAAGACCCTTAGTACTAAAACCTAATTCCTTAGCTTTTCTAAAGTCTTCGCAAGCACCTTTTACGTCTTCTGTAGGTAATAATGATTTGGCTAAACCCCGCATAAAATATGCATTAGCAGGATCTTCCGTTTTCTCTGATATTGCATTAGAAAAGTCTGAAATTGCTTTCTCAAAATCTTTCTGATAGAAAAATGCACCTCCTCTTTTCATATAAAGTTCAGCATTGTCACTTGTCAAAGCGATAGCTTTAGTATAATTGCTAATCCCTTTTTCTAAGTCATTTTGTTCTTTGCATAGCTCGTCACCCGTCACAATCAAGTCATACAACATTACTTTTTCTTCATTATACTCGCTAAGCAGTTCAATTACTTCTCTATTCCTACTTTTTACTCCTGCCTCATATATATCGTTACCGTTATTGTCAACGGCATCTACATTTGCATCATTATCTATCAACAGTTTTGTTATTTCGTAATTCCCACTAGAAGCTGCGTACATCAATGGCGTAGTTTCAAAACCATCTCTGAAATTCACATCAGCTTCATTTTCAACTAGCAATTCAGCTATTTTAAAATTTTTATTTATGATAGCTGTAATTAGCGGGCTGACTTTCACCATCCCTTTATTTAATACATAGTTCGGATTAGCGCCTTCACTTAGTAGTGATTCAACCTTTTCTAAATTATTATCAGATACAGCTGAATAGAGTTCTTCGTCTATTGATTCTGCAAAAAGCAAAGTCGTACATAATAGAAAAGTAAAGAGAATTGTTATTTTTTTCATAGGGTTCTACTAATTATTAATTTATTAGATTTTATTATGTAAATAAGTTAGTAATTATTATTGCAATTACAAATAACTGATGTGAAATTAAAGAGAAAGTTTAGACTACAAGTGTTATTGTTTTACCTGGATCCTTCACTCCGTTCAGGATAGACGAGTGCTATTTGTCCTTTGGTAATTTTACTAAATACTTTTTGTATAAACTAGAGTTTAACAGCATTAATAGGGGTACAAAAATTAGCGAAAACAAGAACATCACTATTATTACTCCAATTGCATCTGCATTAATAGCACCAAAAACCAATAAATAAATGAACAGATATTCAACTGAAAGAAATAAAAAACTATAAATAAAATATTTCTTTTTCTCAGTATTTGTTTTGAGTTGTTCTGTATAAACATCGATTGTAGTCAATAGAATTACTTGAACAAATAATTGAAGTAAGGG
>JAUHXN010000123.1 GCA_030426865.1 bacterium
AGCAGACTTGATTATTTATGATCCTCATTTCCCTGAACGATCTAATGTGGACAGCTTAGACAAAGCATTGGCTGATGCTACAGCTGTAGTTATAGCAACTGACCACAATGAATTCAAAGCTATAACACCTGAGCTATTACAAGCTAAGGGAGTGAGCGTAGTAATAGACGGTAAAAACTGCTTAGATAAAGAGTCATTTGAAAACAGCGGGATTGCTTATAAAGGAATAGGAAGATAGGAAATGCGATGAAAGATAATGCAAAATATATCCTATTCGCTATTATTCTTTCTGTAATAACTATTGCTATATCGCATCTCTTACAACCCGAAATCTCTTACAACAACGGGCTAGGCTGGGATGGTGTAAACTATCACCAGATGGCTGAGCAAATCGCTAATGGTGAACAAATCAGCACCAAATCTCCTTTCGTTAGCCGAGTTGGACTGCCATATCTAGTGGCAAAGGTTTATCCAGATAATATTAAATCTGGATTTCTTTATTTGAACTGGTTCTTCTCTATTCTAAACTCCATATTATTAGCATTACTATTGGCTAGGTTTATAAACCGAAAATGGGTAATATATCTTCTCGTGTTTATGTATATAACCCAATGGCATGGTTATCACAGATTTGGTTCATTCTATCCAGTACAAGTTGACCCACTTGCTATTTCACTTATACTAGCTTCTTTGTTAGTCTTGTTGAAAAGGGGTATAACATCGCTCGATATTATCCTTCTTTCTGTAATTACCTTATTGGGGACTTTCGTTCGTGAGATAGTTGTAATACCTTCAGTACTGATTATTGCGAAGGCATATTTTTATTATAAGAAGTCTAAGTTCACCGAGGCTCTCGAAGTGAACTTAATTCAAGTGAACAAATATCTCCTCACCTTACCTCTTCTAATTTTCCTAATAATATATGCGATAGTTGCTCTATCAATCGAACCTACGAACTCGCACAAGTTTTATAATGCAGCAGCAGATATGCTCTATACCAAATCGCTATTCCGATTCTTCCATTCGTGGATAGTCGCTTACGGAGCTGTAATTATATTACCAGCACTATTCTACAGACAGACAATTGATTATTTGAAACAACACAAGATAATGGCTACATATCTCGCTATAATAATTGTCTTCTCTTATGTTGGTGGAGCAGATACAGAGCGAATTGCCTATTGGGGATTTCCAGTAGTATTCATATTAGCGGCAAAAGTATTAGACACAATTGAGCTAACAAAAGCAAACAAAAACTTCTTATATGCTCTGCTATTAATTCAAGTAGTATCACAGAGATTATTCAGCATTATACCCGATTACCCGAGTGATTGTAATAGTACGACAGTATTACTCACACCAATCGGTAATTGTTTCCCATACTTAAATCTATTCCCGGCCCATTCGGAGCTGATACCAGCAGTTATAGGCTTTGCAGAATGGGGAACTGTTATTGTTGTGCTGTGGTGGTGGAAGAGGAGGATGCACGATTGATAAGACAAAAATAAACATAATTTGATATATTACGTGGCTTAAAAATCCCAATTTCAACAAGAAAATCATGACTAAATTTAAAAAAGTGATAAATAGTAAACCTTGGAAGTACTCTATTGTTCTTCTAATTGGGCTTTGTGCATTGTTTTTGGCTTATGAAAGAAGTGAATATAATGTAATGTCAAAACAAACAACTTTGATTATTGATTATATATTTACCTTTCTTTTTGCAGTAGAAATAATAATCAGAATAATTGCTGCGGAGAGTTTGAAAAGTTTTTTTAAAATTAGAGATAAACGACAAAATTCAAATTATTTTGATGCCGATGGTCTTTGGAATATCTTTGATTTGTCATTAGTTGTAGCTAGCATAGCTTCTTTGATTATACAGTTATTCATTTCCGAAACGAGTCACGTAGAAGTATTCTTTGTAGCTCGATTACTTAGAGTAAGCCGTGTATTGCGCTTATTTGAGGTACATGATGAAATAAAGAAAATAGAGAGAAAAATACTTAGTGTATTGCCGACAATCGGTAGTTTTTTAGTCTTATTGGGGGCAATTGTTTTTACTTATGCTATAATAGGTTCGCATCTATTTGGAAATTGTACTAAATGCGGTAGCCAAATAGACGGTTATTTTGAGAATATTGGTACTAGTTTACAAACTGTAGTTCAGCTTTTGACTATGGACGGATGGGGCGAAATTATGGAATCAGTACAGCAATTTAGCCCTGTTTGGGGTACTATTTATTTTCTTAGTTTTATTTTTCTCATAGGTGTCGTATTTCTTAATATATTCGTGGCGGTATTAGTTAGTAATATTGAAGACAGTATGGAGGACAAATGGAAGAAAAAGAAAAGATTGAACCGACTTCTGCATTTCGAAAATAAGATAGACTCTTTGGAAAGAGAAGTGTTATCAATGAAAGAGGAAATAAACAAACGAAATGAAGAAATACTGAAACTACTGAAGAAATAGGGTTATGGAAAATAAAACAATAATACATCTATGAATTACACCTTGAGTTTATCATCTAAGTATGTTACTATTTCTTTTGTGCGGGAGGCGTTTGCAGAGTTTTCATTGTTGCATTGTGGTGGTGGAAGAAGAGAATTTTTATATAAAATGAGATGATTTATGTGGAAAGTGAAACTAATATTAATAAGTTTATTTTTAATAAGTGCTTGTGGTACATATAATCCAAATTTTGTTGACCCTGCTACTTACACAAAGCCACTTTATAATCTAGAGCTACTAGGTATTTATTCAAGAGACACAACTGATAAAGACGATGTTACAGCTCTTTTTGCGGTTACACCAATTGACACGGTACATTTTAGACCGTCAATTAGTATGAAAATTGGATATTCTATTAATGATGGTGTATTTAAAGAAGACTCTAGAATTAGTCCAGAATATAACTGTAATATGATAATATTTGGTAACAATATAAGCGAAAGAAATCCATTTTTATATGATAAAATCAAATATAAATTCGGGCTTATAGCATATAAAGACGTTATGTTTTTAGCTGTTAACTTCTGGGATTTGGGTGAAGAAGTTAATAAGATGAAAATCAAGTATGGTTTATGGGAAAAGAATAATAATAGATTAAGAATAGAACAAGAGTTTAGCGCTAATGTAGAATAAAAAATTAATGTAGAGACGTAATTAATTCGCCTCTACATTTAACATTTTCCCGCTTTCTAGACATTTAACTTATCACACACCGGCAATATAGTTAACTAGGTCAGAGTGAGTAACAATAGATACAATATTATCTTGGCTATCTGAAACGAATATTGTTTTACCTTGATTCAATTTATCTTGTATTATTTGTAGTGGAGTATCGTGTTTGACTACTTCATAATCACTTGACATTACTAGATTAATATTATCGTCTAAGTTAATAGTCCCATCAAAAAGAGGTGTAGTTAGTTTACTTTCGCTAACATACCCAACTAAAGAATCACCTTTGAAAACTGGCAATTGTGATATATCACTTGACTTCATTATCTCTATAGCATTACCGATGTTCTTGTCATCTTGCAATTTAATCAACTTGGTAGCTTTTCCGGTGTGATGAAGCATATCTCCAACAGTAGTATTGTAAGGACTGTCAGTGTATCCACCTGCCTTCATCCACTCATCATTATATATTTTACCTGTGTATCTGTTCCCTGAGTCTGGTAATATTACTAATATTTTCTTTGGTGTATCTAGGCTTTCTGCATAGCGTATAGCACCGACTACAGCTGCCCCACTACTTCCACCGGCATATATACCCTCTTCCGTTAACAAGCGACGAGTCATCACAAAAGATTCCTTATCGTCTATCATCACAAAATCATCTATAACACTAAAATCCAAATTATCAGGGAATATATCTTCACCTATTCCTTCTAGTACATAGCCGTGAGCTTCTACTACTTCGCCAGTCTTCCAAAATGGAGCAAGAATAGATCCTTGTATATCTACTCCTACTATTTTAACATCTGGCATAACCGATTTCAAGTATTTACCTGTTCCAGATATAGTACCACCGGTACCAACTCCGCACATAAACACATCAAAATCGCCACCAGTTTGGTCGAAAATCTCAGGTCCAGTAGAGCGAACGTGAGCTTCTTGGTTATCTAGATTATAATACTGATTAGCATAGAACGAATTAGGAGTAGTCTCTGCTATTCTCTTAGCTACACTATAGTAAGAGCGAGGATCATCGGGCGCCACATTGGTAGGAGTAACGACTACTTTCGCTCCGTAAGCACGAAGATTATTAATTTTCTCTATTGATTGTTTATCAGGTAAAACGAAAATACATTTGAACCCATGAACGGCTGCATACATAGCAAGGCCTACCCCAGTATTACCCGAAGTTCCCTCTACTATTGTACCACCTGGTTTTAGGTCTCCCCTCTCTATAGCTTGCTCTATTATGTGTTTAGCAATACGTTCTTTGATAGAGCCACCTGGGTTCATATACTCTAATTTTACGTATATGTCCGATTCTACACCCGTTGCTACTTTGTTCAAGCGAACTATTGGCGTATTACCTATAACATCTATCACATTTTGATTAAATTTCTTCATTGACATAGTCTTATTCTACATTGATTTATTTATTAGCCACAAAATTAAATAATAATATAGTTTTTACCTATTGGGATAATTGAGGAGGAAATGTTGTTTTAATTAATTCGATTGATTAATTTAGTATTACTATGAAAATAACACCCAAATATATTACAGACTCAGAAGGCAATAAAACATCTGTTATCATTAGTCTAAAAGAATTCGAGAAACTATTAGAAATGTCAGAAGATTTGGAAGATGTCCGACTATATGATAGAGCGAAAGCAGGACCTCAAATTCTAAAAGAAGCTGAAGAAGTCTTCAAGGAAATTGATAAAAAGAAGTACAATTAATATGTACAAGGTCTTCATTGAAAAAAGAGTATCTAAATCTCTATTAAAAATCCCTGTCCGTACTATTCAAATATAAAATCAGCTATTATTGACCTTGCTGAGCCCCCCCGTCCAAACAGTTGCAAGAAGTTAATAAATAGAAATGCATATCGAATAAGAGTATCTAGTTATAGAATCATATATGAGATTATTGACCATAAGCTTATAATTAATGTTATTGGGTTAGGCCATAGGAAAGAAGTCTATAAATGATTATATTATAAAATAATTTCAACCCAAAAAATAAAATTAATGTCAGATAATATGCCTTGCCCAGAATGTGGCTACGAATATACTTACGAACTCAATGCATTATGGAATTGCTCTAACTGTGGTCATGAATGGAACCCCGAAGTAGCTGAAGACGCTTCCACCGAAGGTGGTTTAGTAGTGAAAGATGCAAACGGAGCACTGTTGGCTGACGGTGATACCGTAGTAGTAATCAAAGACTTGCCTGTTAAGGGCTCTTCGAAGCCTGTAAAAGGTGGAACGAAGGTGAAAAACATACGCCTTCGAGATGGTGACCACAATATAGATTGCAAAATAGATGGTTTTGGCTCTATGGGTCTTAAATCGGAGTTCGTTAAGAAGGCATAGTTAACTTCAGATAAGCGACTAATAATGCTATTGTCTAAGTGAAACAAAAATAGTAGAAAATGTAACTTTTTTGACTTTTGAGTTGTTTATTTACTATTGCTAAAGTATTTTACATTATACCTTAAAAAGAAGAATTTATTTATCCTTGGAGCTTTCTATGAAAAACAAACTACTTTTTGTTGCACTCAGTCTATTCATTTATTCATTTGCTTTTTCAACAGAGAATCATATACACAATAGTAGTTTAGACGAGATAAACACTTCTACTAAAAATGCCTTAGTTCAAATCGAAAGATCAAACAATTCGATTGACTGGACAGAATTCAAAAAGAGCACAACCAAAAAAGCATATAGAGCATACGGAAAGCCAATTAGCGTTAGTGGTTTCACTTCAGTAAGTGAAGATAATATAGAAGCTCTTTCACTGCGATTCATCGAAGAAAACCAAGCTTTGCTAGGTGTAGATAAATCGCAAGTTGTGTATAGCAATTCTAATAATATCAATGGTAAATGGTACGTTCATCTAAAGCAAGTTATAAATGGATTAACTGTTGCATTCTCTGGGATAGAGTTGAAAGTAAACAAAAACGCTCAAATATTTTCTTATGGTGTTGAGTATTACGATACAAAGGAAGTTGATCTGGATCCAAGGATTAGCTTCGATAAAGCTTATCTATTCGAAACAAAACAAGTAACTGATGAATCATTTCTAATAAATAATGAAAAATCTGGCGATTTATACGCTTTTCCTATTTACGAAAATGGTAGTTATAGAATAGAAGCTGCATACAGAGCAGAATACACTGTTGATAATATTGAATATGCTGTATATCTATCATCTATCAATGGTCAGACTCTATTCAGAAAAAAAATGACGCATGAACTACAAACTACTATCGAAGTTCATACCAATGTAAAGGAAGAAAGTGCTCTTAGTCCAGTCGTAAGAGTACCTGCAAGACACCAATCAATCAATATACAAGGTAAATCATACACCACTGATTATGATGGGAAAATAGAATTAGACTTGGATGCTGATGAACAAGTGGTAGTAAACTTCGAAGGTCCATGGGTAGCATTCGAGAACAAAGTATTTCAACAAGGTAAGATAAACACAACAATTAATGCAGGTACTAATAATGTAATCGAATGGAATGATTCGAATAGTGATCTAAGAGAACGTATGGTTGTTCATCATTTGAATAAAATCCGTGATTATTACAAAGCATTCGACACAACCAAAAAAGCAATGGATTTTCAGTTAGAATTACTATTCGACAATAGGGATTTCGGAGGTCCGAATGCTTATTCGAGTGGTAGTACTATTGGGTTTGTTGGTATGGAAGATAATTCAGCAAGACTGGCTGAAACTCCAACAGTACTGTATCACGAATATGGTCATAGTATCAACAAACTTTTATTCCAAGAGCTTGGTCAAAGTGAAGGGATGATAAACGGTGCAGCAAACGAAGGTATAGCTGATATAACGGCCGCATTTATGGTTGACGATCCGAGAGTAGGATATGGTGCATTTACTGCCGACCCAAATCAAATAATTAGAAATTGTAAAAATGAGTTCAAATATCCTGATGATATTATCGGTGAATCTCACCACGATGGTCAAATAATAGCAGGTGCTTTTTGGGATATCAGAGAATTAACGGACTTGGAAACAGCAAGAAATCTTGCACATTTTTCAAGATATGGTCTTCCTGATGATGCTGAAAATGATGTCTGTTTTAGTGAGTGGCTAATCGAAGTATTAATAGCCGATGATGATGACGGGGATTTGACAAATGGCACTCCTAATAGTAGTGCAATTGTTGAAGCTTTTGACAACCATAATATTGGATTTGATATTATGCTGAGAAAAGGACTTAAGCATAACCAAAATATAGATTTGCTTTCTAATGGCAACTCTATTACTATTTATAGTGATATACTAGCGGAATCAAATTTCAACAATGATAGTTTAGAGCTTACTTTGGTCTATTCATTTGATAATTTCAAAACAAGTACTGAGATACCATTTACTAGTGAAAATATACATGATACTGGTTTCAAATTTGAAATTAATAGCACTAATAACTATGCATTGATAACTTATTATTTCAATGTTACCAATGTGACAACTGGTAAAATAACTGAGAAAATAGGTACTGCATCTGGAAAAACTACTTTCACTTACGAATATGGTTTTGTTGAAAAGAAACGTGAATCAATGACATCGAATGAATGGGAATTTAAGCGACTTGGTGTGCAACAAGGGGCCCAGTTAGAAATCGGAGAACCTGATGAATTTGATTACTCATTAATAGGATTATCTGTTGCACAAACTACTGATTCGGATGATTCGGATAAAATATCAATAGTTACTGGTGCTAGCGCAAATACACAGACTTTCTTCAATAGTGTACCATTTACAAACCTTCAAGGGTATTCACCAATCTATAACATAGAAGATTATAATTACCCTGTTTTAAAATTTAAAACATGGCACTCAAAGCAATCATTTGACCCTTCAGCTGATGTGGACTTATTTATTTACATTAGTTCCGATGGAGGCTCTAGTTGGGAAGAGGCATTCAAATTAGATGACGAAATAAATGCTCAGAAAAATTGGAACCAACAATATATTAGAATAAAAGATTTAGTATCACTAA
>JAUHXN010000426.1 GCA_030426865.1 bacterium
AACTTTTGATAGAACTTCACATCCTGAACATCATAAAGTTAATGTATATAAGATTGAAGACAAAAAACGTGTTGAAATAGAAGAAGGTGAGTTAATAGACTGGCTCAAAAATAATGGTCGGAATTTACCGAATAGAGCATTTATTCAGGACCAAACAAGAGCATCTGGCTTATTCGTATATGATATAGCTATTGATTTAAGAACTCTGTTTTGTGTCTCTACAAATAGACTGGAACCTGAACTATTCCCAGAAATCGAAGAGAAATTACGGAAAGAAGGATGGAAGGATTCTAAAAATGTATTTGGCAATTGTCTCTTATGTCCTAAAGACAAGAGAGAAGAAATAATAGATTCATTAGCAGAATCATTGATTAATTGGAGAATCACCTCGAATCAATCGAGAACATTTAGCTTAATGGAAACATTAGCAGTGGCAATCAGTGATAATGCTAATAAAATTGCTTTTTCTATGAGGGGTGATTTGAGTGATGAGACTTCACGCCCAACAGCAAAACCAGTAATTGATGAATCTTCAGGAGCTGAAATATTTCAAACACCATTAGTATCCTCAATAATTCCAGGTTTCACTGGATCATCTGATGCTTTAGATAAAGCTCAGCAATATATTACTAATTATTTGAAATCTTACGATTATGAAAGACAAGAATTTAAATAAATAAGAATGCAACTAACAGCCACTCACATATCGTATTTGCATATATGCCACAGGAAACTGTGGCTCTATGCAAGTGGTATAACAATGGAGCATAGTTCAGAAAACGTAAAGATAGGTAAACATATTGATGAAAGTACTTATGAAAGAGAATCTGACAAATATAAAGAAATTGAATTGGATGGAAGCAAAATAGACAGATATGACTATAAAACTGCCACCTTACATGAAGTGAAAAAATCGAGTAAATTTGAGCAATCACATATAGCTCAAGTCAAATTTTATATCTACTTGCTTAAACGAAATAATCTTCCCATTGCTAATGCCATAATAGATTATCCTAAGAATAGAAAAATCACAACAATATCTATGGATGATTATAGTAAAGAAGAAATTGAAGATTGGATAAATCAAGCAAATAGTATAATAGATCTTGAATTATGCCCACCTGTTATTAATAAACCATTCTGCAAGACTTGTTCTTACTTCGAGTTCTGCTATTCAGGAGAGTGACTATCCATAGAGATTTCTATATATTTAACCCTGTTGAACTACAACGTCGAGATAATACATTAAAAATAGTACCCCTCTTAGAAGATGGTACATTTGGTAACGCAAAATACATACCTGTAGAGACGATTGGAAATCTCTACGTATTTGGGGCTATGAATCTTAATACTGCTTTGATAAATTTCCTTGGCAAGTCAGGAGTAGCACTTCATTTCTTTGATTATTACGAACATTACACTGGATCATTGATGCCAAAAGAGTACTTGCTTGCTGGTAAAGTACTTATGAACCAAACTAAAACATTTAACTCCAAGAAGAGAAGAATAGTTTTAGCACAGAAAGTAATAGAAGCAGCTTGTTATAATATGCTAAAGAATATCAAGTACTATAAGAATAGAGGTAAGGAAGATTTAGAAGAATATGATGTTACAATTTCAACTATGATGTACAACATTAGTTCGTCTGAAAGCATTCCAGAACTAATGGGAATAGAAGGAAATATAAGAAAATTATATTA
>JAUHXN010000124.1 GCA_030426865.1 bacterium
CCTTTGTAACCACTCTTGGCTATATCGGCTGAGTATATTGATTGTTCAATATTATCGAATCCCCCATTTGCATTGGCATATACCATCTCATAAGAGTTCTTTGGCAACTCATCTCTTATTGGCATTTCTATAACACCCTCTCGCCCGTATAGAGCAGTTAGGTTGTTCCAACCATCGGCAGCATATCCTGCTTGTCGTGAGTCAAACCCATCGTATAGTATAGCATCATTATCAGCTTTCAGAATACCACTTCTGTAGTCTATATTTTTTTGAAGGTAATTATTAATCATTTCGGCTTCGCTTTCTTCGAAGTAAGGTAAATCAAAGAAATCTACTCTACCTACTGCTAGTTCTACTCCGAATGGTATATACGAATCATCCCATTTACCATCATTTACATAATTGTGTTGCCTAGGGAATGCAGATTTATCATTGTTGATTTTATTATCGGTCCAATCACGACTATCCAAATCACCATAGAATACGTCAGCAGGGTAAGCACCTTTATGCGGAAGTGGGTTATTATCTCCGTGACCGTCGGGAGCAGTATTACCTGAGTAAGGAACTGCCACCCTACCTAGCAATAGGACCGCAGCCATATCTGGAGTTTGTTTGTAAACAGCTTTTATCATTTCTTTATTTGACAATACAGCTTTTGCGTTGAATGATTCTACTCTAGGTACATATTTGACAATTGAATTCCATCCTTGTTTCTGTATCTCTTTTCTGTAAAGCTCTAGTTTTTCTAATATACCCATGGCTAGTGTGTTATCTACTAATATTAGTACTGTTCTTAATTCTTTTCGAACTAGATTTGCATCCCATGCAAGAGCTTTGTAACCATAAGTTGATATAAGTTGATTATCATCACTAAATACTTTTTCAACTTTGTATTCTGCTATCTCCCCGAACATTACATCCAAATCAGAGAATATATTAGCAGCACCGCTAACTGTAGCTATTTTTTCAAAGTTCCCGGTCTCATATAACCTTTTGTAAACTACGTATCTATTGGCAGTACTATCATTTTGCCAACTAAGAACCACTTGAGGTGCGAACCCTTGGTCGTCGATTTTAGTTTCTATCATAACGGCATACTGGGTAGCATCTTGAGCAGATGATAAAGTAAATGCTAATAAAAATAATAGCACCAAACGTAGCATTTTCATAAATTCTTTTTAAATTATATTCTAATTAATATCTAATATGACAATATTTTTACTATTCTGTTACATTTTTTAACAGAATTCTCAAATTTCAAAAGAAATGAATAAAAATTCGGACTGTATAACTCAAGGTATAAGAGTAACTGTTGACCCAGAATATATACCTGGTGAACTTGTTTCAGCTAATGGGAAATATCTATTTTCTTATAGAGTACGAATAGTTAATGAAGGCGATTTACCTGCTCAGTTAATCTCGCGCCATTGGATTATAATAAATTCGGAAGGGAAAGCCGACAACGTAATTGGTGAAGGAGTTATTGGGAGACAACCGAAACTTAACCCAGGGGAAGAATTCAAATATACAAGCTATTGTCCTTTGGATACTCCTTGGGGAACAATGGAAGGTACTTTTCTTATGGTTAGAAACGACGGAACTCAGTTCCAAGCGAAAATTGATAGGTTTTATCTTGTATCACCAGAAGCAGCAAATGAAGGATAGAATATGATAAGTAGATTAGGCAGATTAATAATCGGTTTTGTTCGAGAGATAGGTCAAATTACTCTGCTAATGGGCAAGATTCTAAAATACGTACCTCGTATAGGAAAAGATAGATCCCTAGTACTAGAGCAAATGAGTATAGTTGGGTCTGACTCGTTGCCTTTAGTAGTGCTAATTGGATCATTCACGGGAGCAATTGCTGCTCTCTAAGCAACTAACCTATTTGATAAATTTAATCTTATTGGTATAGCTACACCGTTCTTAGGTTCTTCTATTGCCACAGTAGTTTTCACTGAACTTACACCCGTACTAACAGCCATAGTAATAGCTGGTAGAGTTGGTGGTGCAATGGCAGCACAACTAGGTACAATGAAAGTAACTGAGCAAATAGATGCACTTGAAATGATGGCAATAGACAGAAATCGTTATCTAGCTATGCCTAGAGTTATATCAGCATTAGTTATGATGCCAATATTAGCTGTATTTTCAAATGTAGTAGCTATTTTGGGTGGATTTATATTAACTGCTGCCAAATTTGACTTCTCAGCTTTTACCTTCTTTGACTCTATCCGAGTTTACTTTAGCACTATTGATGTTCTTATAGGTCTTTTCAAATCATTAGTATTTGGTGGAGTAACTGCTTTGATAGGAGTACACGTAGGATTCACTACCACAGGTGGTGCAGAAGGTGTAGGTAAAAGTACTGTACGTGCCTTTACTATGTCGGCAGCAACTATTTTAATTTTAGATGCATTATTCGGATATTTACTATGATAGATTGGGATAAACATCCATTACCAGAGCGCTTTAGGCATCATTTATCGGCGAATAACTATATGCCTTTGAAAGATATAAAGTTCGACCCGTTTAATTATCCACCACTTTATGAAAGTATTGATTGGTCGGAGTATTTTACTAACGGACTACCACCAAAGTATTTAGATATAGGATGTGGATTTGGTTGGTTTGCAATGGATTTTTCGACGCAAATCACCGATAATATACTAGGCATAGAAGTAAGAGAAAAAGCTGTAAACTATGCAAAAACAGTAGTAGAATCAGAATCACTTGAAAATATTAATTTCCTTTGGTATAGCGTAGTTAACGGATTAGAATTCATTGAAAAAGAAACTATAAAGAAAATATTCTATTTCTTTCCTGATCCTTGGTTCAAGAAAAAACACTTCAAAAGAAGAGCGTTTAGTGTTGATTTTCTACAGTTCTGTTACGAAGCATTGGAAGATAAAGGTGAGCTACTACTTCAAACAGATATTGATATGGTGCAAGAGTATCATTTGGAGACTCTATCAGAATTTGGTAAGTTTGATTTTAAAGTTGTTAGTCTTGAAGAGCCATGGGATTATCCGACAACGAACAGAGAGAAAGATTGTATTAAAAATGGTTTCAAATACTATAGGATAATAGCTACAAAAAATGTTCGGTGATAATTCAAAATATCTAGAAGCACTAATAGAAAATGCAAGTATAGAACTTGCAGAAAGGTTGCTTTTCACCATGCTTTTTATAGCTATTGTATGGGTAATTCGAAAACTTGTTCTACGGTTTGTTAGGAAAAAAGCTACTAATGAACGAACAAAGTATGTTTGGAATAAATATAGCTACTATGTATTCTTTATAATATCATTGATTATTATATTTGATCTTTGGTTCAAAGGGTTCAATAATGTAGTGACCTTAATTGGTCTAATAGCAGCGGGTATTGCCTTCGCTCTCAAAGAGCCAATTGTCAATTTATTTGGGTGGGTCTATATAGTATGGCGAGGACCAATCAAAACTGGTGACCGAATAGAAATAGACAATCACTATGGTGATGTAATTGAAATCACACCTTTCCATTTTGATATGTTCGAAATTCGTAATTGGATAGACGGTGACCTATACACTGGTAGAATAGTCTCTATACCTAATGCGAAAGTATTCAACTATGTTAACTCTAATTACAGCTCTGGTTACAAATCTGTCTGGAATGAGACTAAGGTAACTGTCACATTCGAAAGTGATTGGAAAAAAGCAAAAGAAATAATACTTGAAATAGCTAAAGAAAATAGTAATTACCAAGATACCCAAGCTACTTACGATGCATATAAAACTATGCGTGCTCATGAAATATTCAATGTAGAGTTTGAGCCGACAGTCTTCACTCGAATTGCTCCTAATGGTGTAGAATTACGAGTTCGCTATTTCTGTAGTATATATAATCGTACTAGGAGTGAGGCAGCTATTTCAGAAGCTATATTAGAAAAGTTTAATGCCGACTCAACCATCAAATTCGCATATCCAACTACCCGCTTTTATACTGGTGAGTGAGGTAAATTAATTTTATATTTATTAACGATTTCTGTATTTTTACGACTTCCAATGTTTCAACAATTGATGAATATGAAAACCCTTACTTTATTAATAATACTATTACTTACATATACACTCTATCCACAACAATGGGAAAATGTATCTCGACTGAATGAGAATATTGGTGGGCCTAGTGGCTTTATGAGTGATGGAAAGAATTTATACTTAATTAGCTACTACGAGACTGAATTGGTTCTTAATAAGTCAACTGACAAAGGGCAATCTTGGTTTGAGCAATATAGAGTTGAGACAAGAAGTAAATTTGGAACAATCTATCGTGCTAGAAATGCTGTCCTAACAGATAAAGATTATATTTACGTCACTTTTTCAGATTTACAATCTATTGCTAAAAGTACAGATGGAGGTAAAACTTTCGAAATGAAAGACATTGGTCCAGGCCCTAGCTTCTATCAAATTTGTATGTATAATAGAAATATCGGTGTAGGAATGTCAGGTAGTGATATATTTATGACTATTGATGGATGGGAGACCTATGATAAGGTATCAACTTCATTTAGTAGTACATACTACAACCCAATATTTATTGATAATCATACAGTACAGTTTGCTACAAGCAGGAATAAATCCATAATATTGATAAATTTTGATTTGAATGAAAAATTATGGGATGAAGTTTATGAATTTCCTGTAGAAGATCATTTTACATATTTAGATTTGAAATATACGAGAAATGGTTTGGGGTTCTTAGCTGGATTACGAAGAAATGGGAATGGAGACAGAGCAACTGATGTGATGTTTCAGTCCACCGACTATGGTAAATCTTGGTTTAAGACTATAGACCAAGATGTAGAACCACAATGGGGATTTAGTGATGTGTCTTTCAATGACACATTGAACGGATTTGTTACAGGTCAATTCGGTAAAATAATGATGACAAATGACGGTGGAAAGAATTGGGATTATGTGCAGGATTTGGATTTTTATGTAGGAAGTGATTCTACTTACGGCCCCCATACAACAGAGATACTTTGGATGGAAGATAAACCCTATATAATGTCTGGATTTAGAAATCTATACAGCATAGACACAGACTATTATAAAATATATGATAAATTTAAAATAACTGGTAAAGTCTTTAACAATGGTGCATCCGTATATGCACCTTTGAGGATTGATAATCTAGTTAAATACACATTAGATGACGGAAGCTATGAATTTGATAAAATGCCAACTAAGAAGTACACAGTCACCCCAGAACCTTCTGATTATTTTAGCTTCTCACCAGAAAGTCTTGAAGTAGATGTCGTAAACAGTGATGTGATTGCCGATTTCGAAGCTACTAGAAAAAGATATGATGTAGTCGGAAAGATAGATAATAAGATAAGTGCATATTTAGATGATTTGAAATTTCAAATTCAATATGAAACTAATAAAGGTTTTTTATATAAACTTGACACGATAGCAGGATTAAGTAGTGCAAATAATTTAGAATTAAACAACCTTGTTGCTACAGAGAATGTCATAATTAAAGCATTAGACGAAAATGCAGAATATAAGGTAATACCTAGCGAATATAATATAGATTTGAATCAAGATACAGTTCTGCATTTTGAAATACTAGATAAAAACGAAAACTTTACTATAAGTGGTAGTGTAAAGATGAATGGAAAGGGAATAGGAGAAGTAAGTATTATATTATATGGTAAAGAACAGCAATTAGTACATACCGATTCGGATGGTAATTTTAGATTTTACAATTTAGATTCTGGTTATTGTAGTATATATCAGAACGCCGCTAACTCTACAGGGAAAGAATTTAATCCTAGATCGGGGTATAGTCATTTTTATGTTTCTGAGCATATAGAGAATAAAGACTTTTTAAGTAGTAGTTTTGAATATTCAAGAATAAGAGGTAAAGTAACAGATAGAAATGGTAGGGGAATACCGAATATCAGAATATTACCTTTTGATAATTTTGATTTACCTAATATAGATACATTTGGAGTTCGAACAAGATTTGATGGACGTTATACAAGTGGCTTTTTCAATGTAAATTCGTTCCCTGAATCTTATTATCTTAGCTTAAGTAATAAATATAACTATAGCCCCTTATATAATATTGTAGATAAAAATAAAACACTCGATGGCTACGATTTCATAATTGATACAGTAATAAGTAGTGTACCTTATCGACTAACTAAACCAATTAATATATATCCCAACCCAGCTAAAGACAAGATAAACTTTGATTTATCAAGCATAGAAAGGCAAGTAAGTTCGATCTCAATATTTAATATTGATGGAAAATTAGTCAGGAAGGATGAGAGTATAAATGAAAGTCTGAAGACTTTCGATACATCACCCCTAATAAAAGGCACTTACTATATTCAAATTGATATAGAAGGTGGGTTAATAGATAGATATACTTTTATTAAAAATTGATTATTACATTCGGGTAGTACAATTAATAAAAAACATCAAATAGATTCATAAATAATCCCCACTTTATAGCCATTTAAGTATTTTTACTTATTTTTGAGGATTGGTGTTTTATCAATTCTTCATTATTTATTTACGGCGCTTAGTTGATGGAAAAACAAACAACAATTACGAATCCAGTCTCATTTGAAGGTGTAGGTCTTCACACAGGAAATAAAAGTAAAATAACATTCTGCCCTGCTCCTGCTGATTATGGTTATAAATTTATCCGTATGGATGCCAATCCTGAGTTAGAAATAGAAGCAGTAGTTGAAAATGTAGTTGACTTATCACGTGGTACTACTTTAGGTATAGACGGTGTAGAAGTACACACAGTAGAGCACGTATTAGCTGCACTTGTTGGATTGAGAATAGATAATTGCCGTATAGAACTGACTAATAATGAACCTCCTGTAGGTGATGGTAGCTCCAAACCGTATGTGGAAGTACTTGACCAAACAGAAATCGTAGAACTAGAAGCAGAACGTGAGTATTTCGTAGTGGAAGAGAATATACGTTATACTGAAGATGCTCGAGGAGTTGACCTAGTAGCATTACCAAATCACGACTACCGCTTGACAGTATTAGTTGACTACGCAAACCCAGCTTTAGGTAGCCAACACACTGGTATATTTGATTTTGAAAAAGAATTTAGAGCTGAATTTGCTCCAGCGCGTACATTCTGTTTTTCTCACGAGCTATTCGAACTTCATAGCCAAAACCTAATCAAAGGTGGTAGTTTAGAGAGTGCTATTGTGATAGTAGATGAGGATTTGCAAGACCAAAACTTAGAAAAAATACAAGAAATTTTCAAATTGGAGAATACTCCGAAGCGTGGTAATTCGGGTATATTGGATGACCGTGAATTAAGATTTAAAAATGAGCCCGCTCGTCACAAACTATTAGATATGATAGGAGACCTAACTTTAGTAGGTGCCCCAATGAAAGCGCAGATACTAGGAGCTAGACCAGGTCATGCTGCAAATATTGAGTTAGCTAAAAAGCTACGTGCTATCTATTTAAAACAAAAAGAAGCAGATAAGTATAATATGAAAAAACGTAAAGGACATAGTCTAGATATTAATCAGATTATGGACTTTTTACCCCATAGATACCCATTCTTGCTTGTAGATAGAGTTGTAGAGTTCGACCCAGAAGAACGAAGAATACTGGGTTATAAGAATGTATCTATTAACGAACCATTCTTCAATGGTCATTTTCCTGGTAAACCAATTATGCCAGGTGTTCTAATTACTGAAGCAATGGCACAGATTGGTGGTTTATGTATGATGTTAGCCGACAATGTAAACCCAGAGGAAAAGATCGGATTATTCTCGGGTATAAAGAATGCAAAATTCAGAGCTCCAGTAGTACCTGGTGATCAATTAGTATTTGAAGTAAAGATAATTAATTCAAGAATGGGCGTTTACTCTTTCGAAGGTAAGGCCTATGTAGATGGTAAATTAGCAACAGAAGCAGAATTTTCTGCAGCATTAGTAAAAAGGTAAGTTTAGAGTATGATACATCCTACTGCAATAATATCAGATAAAGCAACAATTGGTAAAAATGCAAAAATTGGTCCTAATGTCGTTATATATGACGATGTAGTAATAGGTGATAATGTAGATATTCATGCGAATGTTGTCATTTATAATGGTGCAAGGATAGG
>JAUHXN010000427.1 GCA_030426865.1 bacterium
CTGAGCTACTGATTACTAAAGATAATACTAGTTTGACTGGTTACGAGTTAAGAGATAATACTGAAAAATATAATGATGGTGATACCTGGCAAAAAGGTGTTAAGTTTAACTCAAATAATCTCTGGAAAAACTTACGAATAGGGACTGTTATAGTTATAAATCATAGAGGTTCTGGAGCATCAGATGTTGACCCAAGTGATGGCTACATAGAAGTTGGTAGTGAGAATCCGCTTTATTTTGATAGACCGGGTTGGAACGGGATAGCATCACTATCATTACAACAATTTGGTGATGTAGTTCAATTACTTAATTCCAGTGGGGCTAATGTTCATGCTCTAGCACATGTTAAATATTCTTCTCAAGGAGACTTTTATAAAATTATCGGCAAAAAAATTGCCTTTATTGGTGATTGTAATCTTGGATATTCTATTTCTGTAGGGAATGCTAATAAATTAAGTGATTATAATCTTAACGTTTCAAACTTAAGTGGATACGATACAGGAGAATCTATTACTCGGCATTCAGCTGGAGGAACCAAAGGTAAAGCGAATCGAAATCCCAAAGGTTCACCAATAAACTATCAATTTTGGCAATCTCTAAGAGAACCTGTTTATAGTTCAGCTAATCTAAAAGTCAGAAAACAGGATTCAACAGTAATTCTTAATTGGAATAAAGTAAATTTACCCAGTGGCGCTAACGATTATGGAGGGTATATAATAACTAAAACAACTGATTTACAATCATTTTGTAAACCTCAAGATGGAAGAATATATTCGGTTGGACAAAAAATATGTAGTTCTTCTGAAGTCATTGCTTTTATACAAGGATCAGATAATACTGAGTTTATCGATAAAAATCCGATTTGTGGATCAACTTCAAAGTATTCAATTTTCGCTTATAATTTCTATGATGGTAAAGTAACATCATGGAATATTGAAGATGGGAGAGGTATAGCATATTCTGATATTATAAATGATTCTAATACTGAATTAATCACTTTTGACAGTCCTATTAATATTGAAATAGATTCTAGATTGGGAACCAAATTTTGCTCTATAGATACAACAGTATTATTTACAAACCTAACATCAAACTTGAAAACTGAATATAGCTATGCATGGTATTTTAAACGAGAATTAAATGGTTCTGAAACTATACTTATTGATTTCAAAGAACCTGGCATATCTGATTCGGTAACTATATATAGACCTGGATACTATCGCTTAGAAATTAAAGGAAAAGATGGTTGTATAACTGAATCGAATACAATATTTATAGAAATAATTGAACAACCCGAAGCTTATATTGCAAGTGAATCTGGTAATTTATTTACTAAAGATACTATTGTATATTATTGCGATAATATTAATTTCAGATTAAGAGCAGATACTAAATTAAAAGACCAAAAAGAAGAGATATACCTATATAGAAATGGTGTCGAAATTAATAACAATAATTCAGTTTTTGATATTCAAAGTGAAGGTGAATACTATTATATTTTTGTAAATGGAGATTGTAGAGATACATCTTTCAAAGTAACTTTCGAAAAATCTAATACTGTGATTAGTTCAAATCTTTCAAAACTCGAATATAGACTTCCTTTATCAATCAATTCAAAAATTGATTCAGTAATCTTAAGTAATAAGACAAATAAGGAATTGATTTATACTAAAACTGATTTAAATATAAATCCTC
>JAUHXN010000428.1 GCA_030426865.1 bacterium
TAATTGTAGTTATTTGTGGTTTACTCTACTAATCAGACTATTTGTTGAGCTATCGAAATGGTTGTCTTCAGATATAATACTTTGCTCTATATCTTTGGCTATTGTCTTACCCAACTCAACCCCGAATTGATCAAATGGGTTTATATTCCAAATGACTGATTGAACAAAAACTTTATGTTCTTGTATTGCTAGGAAAGTACCCAAAGTAGAGGGTGTTAATTTATCAAACATTATAGTATTAGACGGTATGTTCCCAGGGAAGAACTTATGAGTATTGTAACCTGTAACTTCGTCTTCATCTACTTCTGATAGGTCTTGCCCCATCATCAATGCTCGCGATTGAGCAAAACAATTAGCTAGCAAACGTGTATCAGAATCGGCTATAGCAATAAAGTCAACAGGTATTATATCTACACCCTGGTGTAGCATCTGAAAGAATGAATGTTGGCAATTAGTTCCGATATTACCGAATAATGTACCTCCAGTAGCGTACTTTACTTTGTTGCCTTGTTTATCTATTATCTTTCCTAAGCTTTCCATTTCCAGCTGTTGTAAGTATTCAGGCAAATACTTTAAAGCATCAGAATAAGGAATATTGGCTTTGGCTCTAAGGTCAAAGAAATTACGATACCACACATTGATATAAGCTAGAAGGAAAGGTATATTTTGAAAATAATCTTCAGTTTCAGAAAAGTGCTTATCTGCTATCTCAGCACCTTTTAGTAATTCCTCAAAATTTTCTTTACCAATGTTAAGTGCAATAGTGAATCCAATTGATGACCAAAGTGAATATCTTCCACCTATAGAGCTGCAGAAAGTGAGAATGTTGTTTTTTGTAAAGCCTATCTCTAATGCTCGATCCGGACTAGCCGTTAAGCAAATGAATTGATTATTCGGCTGTGATATTCCGACTTTATCTAATACTTTGTTTAGATTATATTGTGTTTCTGAAGTGCTTAAAGACTTAGAAGCAACTATAAAAATTGTTTTAGAAATCTCTATTTTTGAGAAAACCTTTTCAAAATCCGTATCGTCAGTATTAGCTATATAGTCGATAGTAAATCTTTGGTTTGAGAAATTATATAAAGCTTCATTGACCATCTTAGGACCAATGTAAGAACCGCCTATACCAAGTTGTACAATATGTTGTATATTGTCATCCGAAATTATATCTTCTGCTCTTTGAAGGAATGCTGTTCTTTCATTCGCTATTTCATCGAATAGGATATTATCATACGCACGAAGAGCTGTGTGTAATGCTGCTCTATCTTCAGTATTGTTGACTTTTTCACCATTAAAAAGTTCGGGTATTCTATTGTGAAATTTCAATGATTTGCTTAAATCCACAAAGTATGAAAAAGTATCAAAATTGATTCTATTCTTACTCAAATCAAAGTAGATATTGTTCAATTCATAAGTGTATTTATCTGCTCTACCTTCATCATACTGAAACATATCCTTCATCTTGAGATGTTTAATATTGAAGAAGTGTTCGTTGAGTGATTGCCAAGCGTTGAGTTCTAACAGATTTTTCATTCTTTCTAGATTAATTTAGGTATTGTATTTCTTATATAATGCAATTTAAAGTAAATTTTTAGATTTACCTTTCTATGTGGAATTTATCAATAGTATAAAAAAACAGAGAATTGAAACCAATCCTCTGTTTTAATACGTTTTTTATTCTAAATAAG
>JAUHXN010000125.1 GCA_030426865.1 bacterium
TTTCTTGATTTATATAGTCTTTATGATAATAGAAAGCTTGGATTTCTTCTAGTTTCTTATGTTCATCTCTAGTTTTATTATGTAATGCCAATTTCGAAATTTCTTCTTCAATTAATTTCTCTTTTTCGATTCTTTTTCTAATAATTAACTGCAATTCCGTTTTGGCTTCTTCTGTTTTATCTGATCGTAAACGAAGGACAGTATCTAGTTTGAAGTTGAATTTCTTAGCCATAATAATCCTCCTAATTCGCCAACTTGATTAATCGATCAACAGTCTCATCGAATGAGATAAGCTCATTAGTTGACTGCATTAAGAACTTATTTATAGCATCTATTTTGCTTATCGCTTTATCCGTCTCTGGGTTAGTACCTGCTTTGTAAGCTCCTACACTAATCAAATCTTCTGACTTTTTGTACGTGGCTAACATTCGCTGTAGTTCATAAGCTGATTGAGAATGTTCATTACTTATAACATCTCTCATTACCCTCGAAATACTACCTAACACTTCTATTGCAGGATAATGACCACGTGCAGCTAATTCTCTAGAAAGCAAAATATGACCATCTAAAATACCACGCACAGTGTCTGAAACAGGTTCATTCATATCATCACCTTCTACAAGTACTGTATAGAGACCAGTAATAGAGCCGACAGCTGAAGTTCCAGCTCTTTCCATTAGCTTTTGAAGACCTGTAAACACTGATGGAGTGTATCCTTTACTAGTTGGAGGTTCACCTATAGTAAGACCAACTTCTCTTTGAGCCATAGCAAATCTCGTAGCCGAGTCCATCATCAACATAACATCTAGTCCTTCTTCTCTGAAATACTCAGCTATAGTAGTAGCTGTGAATGCAGATTTAACTCTGGTTAGTGGTGGGTCATCGCTCGATGATACTATCACTACCGATCGGCGGAGACCATCTTCTCCCAGATCTTTCTCAATGAATTCCCTAACTTCACGCCCTCTCTCTCCGATTAATGCTATCACATTAATGTCAGCAGTGGTATTACGTGCTATCATTCCTATTAGAGTAGATTTACCTACCCCTGAACCTGCAAATATACCAACTCTCTGACCTTTACCTACTGTGAGTAGACCGTCAATGGTCTTTACTCCCGTTGATATTGGTTCTTCTATTCTTTTTCTGAATAGTGGGTTTGGAGGTGTAGCGTATATAGATCTTCTCTCTGCCGTTACTATATCACCTTTTCCGTCAATTGGATTGCCTAGTCCATCTAAAATTCTGCCTAGTAACTCTCGACCTACATTTATCTTGAGCTTTTCGCCAGTTGCAGTTATTTGCATTCCGGGATATAAATTATCTGTTTCACCATAAACCATTGATAGGAGTTTGTTTCCATTTTTGAACCCTACTACTTCTGATTTACTAACTAGATTTCCTTGACTATCATTAAGATTACAGATCTCACCAACTGATACTTTAGGACCATTACTCTCTAGTACTAAACCAATCATTTGAGTAAGCTTCCCAGTTTTAGAAACAGTATCGAAAGAATTTATATCTTTTGATATTGTCTCAGTTATGTCAGTAAGGTTAAACATCTTCTTCCGAATTCCCTTGTTCCAATTTTTTGATTGCTTCGTCGCGTTTCTTAATCTTAGTAGTTTGAAAACTTGTTTTTAGCTTTTTCATCATATTACTAAGCTCGTCAGCAATCCTAGCTTCTAAGCTTCCAGAATCAGTATCAATCAAACAGTCACTTAAATCTAATGTTTCATCTTCAATTAACTCAACATTTGATGATTCGAAATCTATCAATCGCTTATCTGTTTCTCTTATTTGATTTATTGTTTCCGGATTCAGTCTTATACTTATTATATTATTTTCTTTAGCTTCTTCTATAACTTTAGATATTCTTTGTTTTATTGAGTCAGTGTTGGTAAGAGATTCTGTACGCATTATGTGTAAAGCCACTTTCTCTGCTATATTAAGAACAGAATCATGGAGCTGATTGAGAAGATCATTATTCTTTTTTTCGAATTCCTGAATAACCCCTTCCATAGTACGCATCTTCTCAACGAAACTATTTATCTCGGCTCTAGCAACAGCCATCTCTGACATTTGACCTTCTTCAAACCCTTTGTCATAAGACTTTTGGATTTCTTCTTGTGCTACTTCAATCGGAATAACTCCTTTCGGAATATTGTCCAAATTGATAGAAATTGGCTCCGAACTATCTTCAATTACAAAGTGGTGAGTAATACAAGTTCGACCGATTTGATTATTTTTCTGAGTATTTTTTTGACGTATCTTTTCTTTGTCATAAAATCTTTCGATTCTTAGTCTTTTACTATGTCTTCTCGGTATTTTAACTAGTACTTCTTGCACAATTCACCGTTTATTAGAGTTTATACGAATACGTCGTCGTTACCACGTCCGCCTATCATTATCTCTTCTTTCTCTTCAAGTTCTTTTATCTTATCTACGATTCTTGTTTGGGCTTCTTCTACTTCTTTTAGTTTAACCGGGCCCATAAACTCAAGCTCTTCTTTGACCACATCGGCAGCACGTTCTGACATATTTTTGAAGATTTTTTCTTGTATTTCTTCGCTAGATATTTTCATAGATAGTGCCAAATCACGTTTATCGATTTCGCGGAGCAATCTTTGGATTCCTCTATCATCAATTAAGATAATATCTTCGAATAAGAACATCAGACGTTTCACTTCTAGAGCAACTTTCGGGTCGTGTTGTTCTAGATTTTCTATCATTTGCTTAGCAACTTGATTATTAACTTTATTGAGGATATTCGCAAGCATTTTAGAACCACCAGCAGAAGATACACTCTGAGTAAGTGTAGATGAAGCTATCTCATCTAGTACACTCTCTACTCTTCCTAATGATTCAGGAGATACTTTACCTAGAGTAGCAATTCTTAGTACTGTTTCCATTCTCAATTCATCATCAAATTCATTTAAGACAAGTGCTGATTGATCTGGATCAAGGTGCGAAAGTATAAGAGCTACAGTTTGTGGGTGCTCTTTTTTCAAGAAGTTAGCTAATTGCTCTGGGTCTGCTTTTTTCAGTACTGAGAAGCTCTTCACATTAGACATTAGTTTGATTTTGTCTGTAAGTTCTCTTGCTCTCTCAGGACCGTACGTTCTCTCTAATAATGATTGTGCATAGCCAATACCACCCTCTACATAAGCGCTCGATGTGCTCATTAGTTGGTAGAACTCTGCTAATACCAAATCAATATCTTCTTGGTCTATACCTTTGAGTCTAGATATTTCTGTAGCTATAGACTCTACCTCTTTCATATCCATTCGTTGGAAAACCTTAGCCGCTACATCAACATCTAGCGACATCAATAAAGCCGCAACTTTCTGCTTTCCATTCAATTTTTTTATTGCTATTTCTTCTGTTTCGCTCATTGTATTACCTCCCAGCTCATTCTAAATGCAAGCTGCTATCAGAATTGCTCGCTGCGTAAGTTCTAATTAATTTTACTGCTTCTTCAGGATGATTAATCATGAATTGCTCTATTTTCTTTTTGATTTCTAATTTCATCAATCTTTCTTCTGAAAGAGTCTCAAAATCATCGAGTACCATTTCACCTTGAGATCTAGTGTCCAGACTTATATTCTGGCCTCTATCTGTTCCCATACTATTCATTGCTTCTTCTAACTCCAATTTCAAATTACGCCCTTCTAGCTTGGCTTGTTTTTCGCCATTTAGTAGCATTTGGTCTGGAACATCTGATGGCATAAACATCATCTCATCATCCAAATCAAGCTCATCTAATGACTGTCTGCCATTTGCTAAACTTTCGCTAAGAGAAGCGTCTGTCGGTAGAGATAAAGCTACTTTCATCTTCTCTTTCACAAAAGGAGAACGGATTAGTAGATACATTAATATACCTACTAATAACAACCCTACTAATATAAGGATTATTTTCTTATTATTTGGGTCGTCATACCACTCTACTGGCTCATTAAGGTCAAACTGGTCTAAAGTTAAAGTATGTTCGAACGGTACATTGATAACTGATATTTGATCATTTCTAGTGGGGTCATAGCCAACAGCATTACGTACTATTTCTTCGAACTTTTGCATATCCTCATCTGAACGCGGACTGTATTTTACTTCTTTTACGCCATTGTTATCAACTAATTCAGTAGTACCATTGATCATAGCAGCTATCGATAGCTTTTTGATGGCTCCTACTTCTTGGATTATATGCTCTACACTATTCGAAATTTCATAATTTGTTAGACTATTGCCCTCGTTTTTGGCCATGTTTACGTAAGGGAAACTAAGTGAATCTGTAGTCTGACTTTCATTATTTATAGTTTGTTCACTTCTAGCAACTTGACTTTCTGGGTCAAACGAAGTTAGTGTCTTCTCTATTCTTGTAAAATCTAATTCAGCATTTACTTTTACTTTTGCATTACCTTCACCCAAAGCTCCAGCCATCAAGTCTTCTACTTTTGCCTGTAAGTATGATTCCACACTTTTTTGTTGATTGTGTTGAGCTTCTGTAACACCAGCTGCTGAGTTCACATCTACTATATCTTCAGAAAGTAATCTTCCTCGGTGGTCAGTCACTTTTACGTGGTCAGACTCCATTCCTTCTATACTATTAGCAACTAAACTTTGGATACCTATTACACTATTTTGAGGTAAGCGGCGATTGTTATTCAAGTGAACCGTAACCGAAGCAGTTGGTGGCTTTTGGTCTTTAGTAAATAGAGCTGTTTCGGGTATAACTATATGCACTCTCGATTTTTCTACTTCATCAAATGAATTGATAGTACGCGAAAGTTCTCCCTCTAGAGCTCTTCTGTAATTAATTTTCTGTACGAACTCGGACATACCCAAATTAGTCTCGTCGAATATCTCGTATCCTACTCCTCCCTCACTTGGTATCCCCTTAGTGGCCAAAGCCATTCTAGCTTCGTTTACTTTATCTGCCTCTACTTTGATTATATCGCCAGTAGAACTGATTTCGTAATCTATATTGTTCTCGGTAAGATATTCAATAACTCCAGCAGCATCTGTATCATTCAAACCCTTGTAAAGAGTCTTCATATTACCAGAAGAAGCTGATGATATTATCATCACTATTACGATAAGTACAAGTGCAATTGCTCCAAATATACCAGCTTTCTGACCTGTATTCAGACCACTAGAGAACTGTTGGAATTGCCCAAGTGCATTATTATTTTTCTTTTTTTCTAATTGATTATCAGCCATATTTTAACCTTAACTAATGTTACACCTGCATTCTGTTAACTTCTTTGTAAAGCTCGATTGCCTTATTACGCAACTCCATAAGTAACTCAAAGCTTGTTTTAGCTTTTTCGGCACTAATCATAACATCATGTATATCAACGGGCTCGCCTTTGATAAATGCTTCAGATTTTTCTTTTGATTCTAATTGGAGTGTATTGACATCGCTAACGAACTCACTAAGAGTGTCTGCGAATTTTACGTCGCTTTTACTACCAGCTTTGATAGTATTGGATTGATTTTGCGAATCAACTAAGGCAGATATACGCCCTGCTGCTGGTTCTATAGGTAACATAATGTACTTCCGTGTAATTTATGAATAGTCATCCTGACTATTTATATACTCTTTTTCTAAACTTTCGCGTCTAACATAGTACCAAGAGCAAATGTTTTGCTCTGAACTTTACCGTTTCTATTGAAAACTACGTGCCTGTCTAGCGATGCAGTACTTTCAGGGAACATTTTCTTGAAGAAATTCTTCTCATTGTCCGAAAGTATAGTATCGGGTTGACTAACTTTATCGTTGAACTCAGCTAGTTTTTGCTTCTGTGGAGTTTGGGTCTTGTTAACCCTACTCTTAGATGCGATACCATCCGAGTCGTTATTATATATTCTTGTTATCTGGCTTTCGGTTGCATTTAATCTCATAAATTACCGTATTATATTTCCAAGGAATATCGGGCAAGATTTTTAGCTGCATCTACTACTTGTGCATTCGCTTGGAAAGCCCTTTGTGCAGAAATCATCTCTACCATTTCAGTAACTATATTTATATCTGGCATCTGAACGTAACCATCGGGATTCGCATCCGGATGATTAGGGTCAAACACCATTCGAGGAGCCGAATTGTCTTTTACTGTTCTAGCTCTTAGCACTTCATCCTCGCCTTCCAATCCATTGTTGATTGCAGAGCCCGAATGACCAGCATTAGTTTTGTCCAATTGCAAAGTTGCATTCATGCTTTTTTCAAAAGGACTATCTTTGATATCACGCACTACTACTACTTCGCGTTTGTACGGCATACCGTCATCTGCTTTGGTAGTATTAGCATTGGCTATGTTTCTAGCCACAGCAGATAGACGCAATCGCTGTACGCTCATGCCCTGTCCGCTAATATTAAAACTTGAAAATATATTCTCTGCCATAATCTTTTATTATGAATTAGTTCCTTTAATAGAACTAGATATTCCAGAAAAGTACTTATTGACCATTTTGGAAACTAGTCTAAATCTTATTTGATTTTCCGCAGATTCTGCCATCTCCTTGTCCAAATTGACATGGTTTTCTCCGCTGAAAAAAACTTCAGCTTCGGGAATATCTCGGTATTCCTTTTCCCCCACTGGCACACCAGAATTCACTTTGCCCAACGGTATATGACCCGATTTGGTCTCAACCCCTTTGAGCACTACTTCTTCATTGTGAAACAACTCTTCGAACCTCACCCTCTCGGGTCTGTAGTTCGGAGTATCAGCATTGGCTATGTTCTTGGCAGTTGTCTGCTGTCTAAGTGCATAGGAATCCAAAGCTTTTGTCATCAATGGAAGTTTCTTATTAAATAGAAAATCCTTTACTAGCATCGTATCATCCTGATATTTTACTTGACAAAGAATAAGTCTGCAAAGAAAGTGCCAAATAAATTTAGAATATTTAATTAGAATTCATAAACTTATTAAAAAACATTTAGATTCATACAGTTACTTATTACGCTAAAATATTATCCACAACTGTAAACCCCTAATAATGTGGATAAATAATAGCATAATATTATACACATTTGTGAAATTGTGCGAAAATAAGCCAGATTTATAAATTAACATTCGTTAATAAATGGGTTCTTGGTGATTTGAACTGATTAATAATGTATTTGGGTTATTGGTTTGTTGGGATTAGCTTTGTTATTGCAAATCATCTAAATAATATATATTTTGCAATTGAACAATTATGAATAATTAATCGTTATAGCATATATGGATATAAAAACGCAATATATATCAGATGACAACGGGAACATTGTTTCAGCAATCATACCAATTGATGTTTACAAACAGCTTTTAAAATACATTGGTAGCTCAGATGAGAATCTTGAATCTTTACCCAAATGGCACGCAGAAGTTCTGAGAGAACGATTAGAAAAGTACGAAAGTGGTAAAGAAAAACTGACTGATTTAGATGAGTTTATGAATAGATTAAAAGTATAGTAAATGCAGTACAAAATCGAATTAATGCAGGCTGCGGAAACTGACATTGAAAATGCTTTTGATTGGTATAATGAAAAAACACCTAAAGTAGGTTTGAATTTTTTAGAAACCCTCGAAAGAAGACTTGACTTTATAAAGTCATTTCCATTTGCATCTCCATTGAAACCAGTCAACAAATTTGTAAGATATACATTATTGATAGATTTCCCTTTCGTAATCTATTATAAAATAGAATCTAATATTATAGTAATAATTGCTGTATTACATATATCTCAGAATCGAGATAGATTACGCCAAGAATAAGTGGAAAAACCATGAAAAACCTGATATTACTCTTTATAATTATAGTATTAACCACTGTTACATCATCTGCAACAGAAATAGACACTATTTGGTATCGAACTATGAGTGCTGGTGCACAGGATGTTGATTTTACACCTGATGACAAATATGTTATTGCTTGGACAAATTCTATTGAGTTTTGGGAAGTACAGCAGGGAGTTGAGGAATTTTCTGTACCTATAGAGACTGTTGGAGATTACAATTATAACGAACA
>JAUHXN010000126.1 GCA_030426865.1 bacterium
TTCAGTTATGCAGCTACTTTTTTCCTGTTGTATTTAAAATGCATAACAGTTCCATAAACAATGTGTAGAATACCAAACCCAACAGCCCAAAAGAATAAGCCTTTACCTACAAAAATAGCACTCATTAATCCTAATGCAATTTCACATAACCCAAGGTATTTGATATCACTAACCGTATACTTAGAACAATTAACTAGTGCTAACCCATAAAATAATAGGGTAGCAGGGGCAACTAAAACATACAATTGGTGATAAATAAGAATCAAACAAAAAATACCTCCTGATACCAATGGTATGAGAAGATTTGCTAACAATAGTTTACTATTCTTATCCCAAATACTTTGTTTATTCTTTTTTGATTCTTTAATAGTAAGCATTAAACCAGCACTAATGGAGACGATAAGAACACCTAAAGCTATTCCAATTAATTCAAGAGATAATTTATTCATCGTATCTATGGTTACATATCTAGTAGTTGAATAATCCATTGAGAAGTTACCTAAATACAGATCTAATCTCAAATAGGCAATTACGGCACCAATTAACGCTGTAGTTCCAGCAACTACTCCTGATAAACCACTAAGTGAAATGAATTTGGTAGAACGCTCCATCAGGTTTTTAATCTCTGATAGCGAATCTAAATGTTGTTTTGTATTATCCATTTTAAAAGTACTTTGAAATACAAAGTAAATAATAAAATTTTATTTAATGCAAGTTTTTTTTTGAAAAAGATCAGATTTAATTGTGGCAATATATTTGTTAACGAAACGTTAAAATTTAAAATCAATCCCTATGAAATATTTTTTAACCTTTGCTATAGTTGCTTTGTATAGTTGTAAAGTTTCTGCACAAAATTCTTACGATGTATTTTACTCAATTGAAGATGCTATAGAATCTGAATCACAGTTCATCGAGTTAGATTTAAGTAGTCAAGGGTTGGTTAAACTTCCAGTTGAAGTATTTCAAATTTCAAATTTGAAATCACTCAATTTAAGTAATAACGTTTTATTAGATATTTCTTCTAGCCTTGATTCTCTTAAAAATATTACAAGTCTTGAAACGATTAAATTAAATGAACTAAACTTGAGGTATATTCCTTTTGAGTTGTTTGATATTAAAAATCTTAAATACTTAGTTATTGAAAACAATAACATTGAAACAATACCTGATGAAATAAAAGGTATGTACAATTTAAAAGGACTTTTTATAAGCAACAATAATGTGGATTACATCCAATCGGGATTTATGCATTTATCTAAACTTGAAGTTTTAGATCTGAGAAAAAATAGTGATTACGACAGAAAAACTGTTTTTTATTTTGCTAGCTTAATGAAATCGTTAAATGACTTAAGGGTGGATTGTGAGGATGGTCTAAATAGTGAGATATCATCATTAACAAATTTAAAAAAGTTAACACTGCATCGACCGAATATTAAAAAAGACTATGAATTATTGAGTTCACTTAATGGAATTAAAGAGCTAGTAATTGAAGATGGAGTAGTTGTGGATTACAAGAAACTTTTTACTGCACTATCAGAGTCTGAAATTGAAAAGTTAACTATATCAGATAACAGTATAATTAAGCTGGATGAAAGCATTAGTAATTTAACCCATCTTAAGTTTTTCTCTATAAGTAGTTGGAATTTAACTAGCTTTCCAGAGTCAATTTCTTCACTTGATAATCTTTCTGAAGTGGTGTTTTATGATACACCGAATATGTTAAATGATCAAACCATTGCTAAGCTGAATTCTCAAAAAATAAGTTCATTAGAAATTAACAAGTGCAACAGAAAAAAATTACCAGATGAATTAAAGCAATTTTCAAACCTTCAAAAACTGAATATTTCAAATAATGATATAACTGTTTTTAATGATTTATCTAATAATAACCTTGAGGAGCTAATATTTTTTGATAATAAAGTGACTTCATTGGAAATAAACTTATTAAAAGAGAGAATGCCTAACTGTCAATTGATATATGAGGAAAATGAAAGTGCTGAGGCTGCGATACTAGCTGTTAAAGGAGTATCGCCTCCAGATGAAAATTTGGACATACCTTTTCAATCTTATAAAGTTGATTCTCAAACTTCATCAACTCTAGAATATTCTTCTGGTTCAGTAATTAATGTACCTGAAAATGCATTTTTAGATAAGAGTGGAAAAGTAGTAACTGGGAGTGTTGATTTAACCTATAGAGAATTTAATGATCCAATGGAAATAGCATTTAGTGGAATTCCAATGGGGTATGATTCTTTGGGTGTAGTTTATCCTTTCCAATCTAGTGGTATGGTTGAAATAAGGGCTAGTCAAAATGGTGAAGAATTGTTTGTTAATCCTGATAGTAAAATCAGAATAGATATGGTTTCAAATAGTTCAAGTTCCATATTCAATTTATATTCTATGGCTGACGGAGAAGGTTGGGAATTGAAAGGCAAAGATTCTATCGCTTCAAGAGATGGCTCAGAAATTATTAGAGAAAGATTTCAGTATAATAATAACCTTTCAACTATTCCAAAACCTACAATACCTGTAGTTAAAAGTGGTGTTACTTTATTAGATTTTGGTAATAAAAAGAAATATAGAAAGAAAGGGCATATTAGAATTTACTCTACCCATTACAACTATAGACTTGTAGCATTTATGGAAAAAAAAGAAATGAGTATTAAATCTTTTAATGAATTAAAAGAGTTTAATAAATATAGCTGGAAATTAGATGGAATGGATTTAAAGTCAGAGATTAATCGATATGATAGTTTAAACCAATTTGTTCAAAAATTTAATGATAGGATGTATGATTGGAGAAATTCTCAAGGAGATGTTGATTCAATTTCTAAACAATATAAATTGCTTGCTGGAGCAAATTTGATTGAAGATTTTTGGGTAGAGCCAAACCTTAAATCTGATAATTTCAATTTAAAAATATTGGTTTGTGGTGATACAAATACATTTGAAATTATACCAGTCATTAATTCTTCTAATCCAAAAACCATTCAAAGAAAATTCAAGTTTATTTTTTCTAAGTATAACAAGGCTTTAGAAAAACGAAGAACTATATGGGCAGAGATAGATAAGTTTCATGGTAATTACCTAGAAAAATATAGGGCAGAGATGGAAAAATATCAGAAAGATTTAATTGCCTTTTACGAAGATAGGGATGCTTTTTTAGCAAATAAGAGACAAGAGTTATCTAATTATGAAGCAAGTTCATATAATTTTACAAGATCTTTTTCTATAGATGGATTTGGGTATTGGAATTGCGATGTGATTAATAGAATGGACTCGCCAAAACCATTATTGGCAAAGATGTATGATAAGGAATTAAATAAACTAAATATTAGGGAACTTCTAATTGCAGATATAACAAATAATGGAGTTCTTAGGTATGATACTGGAGGGAAAAGAATTTATGATTCTAAATCAAAGAACGCAATAATTGCATTTTTAACAAATGGAGAAATAGGCTTGTTAACTCCAGATGAAGTTGAGTCTACAAAGTTATATTCCGCAAAAGAAGAAGCCAAGTTTGAAGTGTTTAAATCTGATGAGATAACA
Source organism: bacterium (assembly GCA_030426865.1). Classification (GTDB taxonomy): domain Bacteria; phylum Bacteroidota; class Ignavibacteria; order Kapaibacteriales; family UBA2268; genus PGYR01. The sequence continues at coordinate 3,553 of JAUHXN010000126.1, forward strand.
ATAGGTGAAATCAAGGAAAAAATAGGGATGCCTATAAACTGATTGTATTGAGATGGTTTGGGTACATATTCTGCTTTTTAGCATGTTCTACAGTTTATGGTCAAAAGAAATTTTTAACTTCAATAGATAGTAATTCAGTAGTTGCTAATACATACATACAAAATAGTCAGCAAGGAATATCATTAGGGTTAGGAGATAAAGTTATTGTTCTCGATCAATTTGATGAAGATTTATTAGAAGCGCTGGTGTTTTCTAAAATTAATAATTATAGAAAATCAAAAGGTAAAAAATTATTTTTAACAAGTAAGCCTATTCAGGCTATTGCAGAAGCGTACGTTAAAAAATATCAATCATCAAGATTTGCACCTACCGGTTCAAATTATTATAAATTAAAGCGGGTTTTAAATCGCATATCAAGATATATGTGGTTAAGCTATAAATTATATGATGGACATGTAACTCAACCTATTGTTGCAGATTATAAAAGAGGATCTTTTTATTATGACAAAGAATCGGAAACGGATTTAAAATTATTTTATGGTAAAAAAAAACCAAGACCAAATGAAGATGTTGAATTAAAACCTATTGAAGCTAAAACTTATAATCAGGTAGCTGATGTAATAGTTAAGAAATGGTTTGCAAATAGAAGTTCTCAAATGTTAAAAGGTTCCACATATCAATATTTGGCTATACATACAGTGCTAGATTATAAGTCAGTTAGGAAATCTGCTAAGCTGCCTAAAATTAAGGCTATGTTTATAGTTGGAGGTAAAAGGAATAATTTGCTTTTGGATGAGATGAATAAATAAGAAAAGAATTAATCTGAAAACTTGAGTCATTTGGAACGTATGCTATAGAACTATCATTTATTAAAATTTTGAAGTAGTTTTTAGTTTTTTTTAGACATATGAAATGATATAACTCTTAATTGATTTCCATTAACTGCCCATAGTATTTTTGTTGATACTGACGAGCTTGATTTAGCTTGAAGTAACTATCAATTAAAGAATCCAATCTATCTACAAGTGGTTTAATTACTTGCTTTCGATCATTTTTTAATTCTTCTGAGTATAAATCGCTATCATGTTGTATTTTTTTATTCACATATAGTTGAACTGAATCTATAAACGGTTTTTTGTGCTCTGCAATAAAAAAGTCAAGATTGGGCACCTTCTTTTCTTTTTTCTGATACATCCAATATTCAGCAACCCCTTGAGCTCTCCAATATTGATGTCCAAAATAAGTTCCACCATGCTGGAGGGCACCATTTATTGAATTTATAGTTCTATATATTTTAACTAGTCTACTTTTAATTAGGTCATAATACTCAAGACTCTTATTTGTTCGTAAGGAGTATGAATAAAGTAAATAGAAATTATCTATTCCTACTTCTGAACTATAGTGTAAACTCAATTGTAGGTCATCCTCAATTAGTTCTATCAATTCATCTGGATGCTTAATCTCTTCAGATCTCATATTGAAGTAATCATTAAATCTATCGATTTCTTGTTTTGAGAAAGAAATAGTGTCACCATTATCAATGTGTGTGATGATTATTTCAGTTGGAGGATTTGTATCATGTTCGATGTCTTTTTCATCAGTTAAACTAGAACATGCCAACAGAAATATCATAGATATTAGGAAGGTTTTCCTCATTACACTAAGTTAACTAATAATGTCAATATAATTTTTCAGTACTTTTAAATTATTATGAAAAATGCCATAATAATTATATTCACTACTTTTTTTTGTGCATGTTCAAGTAACGTTCCAGAAAAAGATTACAATTTCGAAAATAATGCTTTAAAATGTGGTATTCAGGAATTTAAAAAAATAGGAGTAGATATCGTTCAAGAGTTAAATAAGTATGAAGCTTATTTAATTGAAGAAGGGATTTTAAAAAGTAAATCAGGAAAAAGCTACAAGAACTTTATCAATAAATCTATCAAAAAAGATACACTTGTGTTACCTTGTATGTATAAGGCGGATTCTTTAATTAATGAAAACTTTAAATTTCTATGGCATTGTTTTAGAAGATTAGAACTTAATAAATCACAAAAATATATAGAGTCTAAAGCCCATAAATTGAATAAGGCAATTGATTCTTTATCAATAACAAACAACGTTAAAGAGTTTACTATTCTACAGGCTATTAGCAGTGTGGCAGATACTACTGATTTTAGTAATGATTTTTACCGATTATATAGCCTACAATTATGCTACCATAAAGAGGCTTACGATATTTATAAGATTCAAGATGCTAAGAAACCAAAGATTTTCCTCAGTATTTATTATGAAAAAGACATTAAAGTAAATGGAGTACAAGTGAAAATTGAGGAATTAAAAGAGAAATTAATGGTGGAAACTGAAAAATTTACTGAGGAAGATAAAAAGGAACTAATTATAAAATTGAAGGTTGAAAAAAACGTAAAAATGGGGGTAGTGACTGATGTGAAAAAAATTTTAAGAGAAGTGGGATTATTAAAAATTAATTATAGCACAATGGAAACGCGGGTTCCTTTTATATAAAAAGGGAAAGTGTAACCAGATAAAATATTACAGTGAATAGGACAGCTCCCAGTAAATGACCAATCTTCTTTTCTTTTGTCACATTAAATATTTTTAAAATAGACTTTCTTAATAGAAACCAAATTATAGCACCAAATGCTAGAGCTATAATTATTGAAAGAGCATAGTTTGGTTGAGGTATTAAGCCATCAAGGAGCGAAGAACTGGAACTAGAAAAATTATTTAAAAATAAATACTTAATCATGTATACCAACCCAAATACATTTAATGAAAGTTTATTCATAAAAAGGTATAGAATTATTATCCATCCTTTTTGTTTAAGTTTTGCAAATTGATAAATTCCGTAAGGAAAAACTAATCCATACAATACCATTTCTATAGAAATTCCTAATATAAACTCGGTCTCAGAAAATCTTATATATTGAATATAGGAGGGAAGGTTGAAAAACAAAAACAGTATATAATAACCAATTAGTCCAATTACAAATAGTCGGAATTTTTTTATTTGCCCTTCTTCTAAATTTGTTCCATAACCAACAGTCAAAAGAGAGGAAAAGCTTATTAAGTTTTTTACTATATCTTGTCTTTCTTTTTTCTTTTTGGTTTTGAGGATTTTTTCTTGTTGTATTTTGGCACTAACATTATTAATGGTATCGGTAGAAATATTTCTTTCTTTTAGTACTTGTTCAGCTGCTTCTACTGCTTTGGGCTGGTATTCATCACGAAGATTTAAGACTTTAATCAAGTCTTCATTTTCAAGGGTTTTCATTTTAGCGTAGAACTTGTCCATCTAGCCAAGGTAGTTATTTTAAGTAATATTCATTACATTTAAGCAATGGGAATATTTGATTTTTTAAAGAAAAAAGAAACCTCAACAGTTGTAACAAGACCAGCTGAAGTAAGTTTTTGGGAATGGTTTATTGATAATAAAAAAGAGTTAGAAACTTTTATTGATAGTGAGCAAAAAGACTTCAAAATCTATGATGAATTAACTAAAAGAATTAAAACTTACAACAGGATTTTATTTGCAGAGTTAACAAAAAATGAAGCAGGTAAATACATCATTATAATTACTCCAGATGGACTAAAGGATGGAGTTTTAGCCACAAAAAAATTAGGTGAAAGTCACCCTTTAATTGAAAATTGGCTTATCCAAAAGTTCAGGCAGCCTATGGATGATATTAGGTTGGAAATAGGAGGAATTACCTATCCACCATCAGACATAGAGGTTTATGCAGAAGTTGATAGATTAAATGAATTGGTTAATGTGGAGATATTTATTAGAAACATGGATAAGGATGAGGAAAAATATCAAACTATTGCTTGGTTATATATGGATCATATTATTGGAGAATTCAATTCGATAACTAAAGTAGGTTCTGTAGCTTTTCATAATCTTAAGGAAGGGAAAAGTGTTGAGAATGGAATTAGTCTTGTTGAGTTACGAAAACTAATTGAAGATGAACTATATCTAAGTTAATATTGTTAAAGCTAAAAACTAGTATAGTCATTAATGTTTTTTAGGTGACGAACAGTATTCGCTATAAAGATCAGCACCATTTTTTGAACCGTTATCTGCAGCTTTTCCCCAATCAATACAAGCTTCGTTATAATTCCCTAAAGCATAATTAGTCCTTCCTCGCCATATAAAGGCTAAAGTGTCTTGAGGTTTTATTTTAATGGTTTGATTTATATCTACTAATGCTTTTTCATACATTTCTAATTGGTAGTAGGCATATGCTCTATCAAAATGAGCTTCGGTATGCCTATTGTATAATTGAAGTGTTTCTGTAAAATCTTCAATTGCCCCTTGAAAATCTTCAATCCATATTTTACAAACTCCTCTATTATAAAGAGGTTGAATATCAAACGGTGCTGCTTCAAATGATACGTCAAAATCGGCTATCGCTTTT
>JAUHXN010000429.1 GCA_030426865.1 bacterium
ACAATTTTCTGTTATTTCCACTATTGTACTATCTTCAGTAGTAATTGACATTTTGGGAAAGGATTGAACAATACCATTTAATAATTCAACTTTATAATCACCTGGAATCACGTCTAAAACATAAAATTCCATGTCTAATAGTTGATTAGAATTGAATTTAAAAATGCTATTATCTGGTTTACTAACAATAATACGAAGTGAACCTTTATTGTCTGATTTTGAAACATATAAATCATTTTGTAGTGACTTTACTTCCCCTAGAACAAGTGCATTAAAAGGGTATGTAAAATCTAAAGTTATATATTCAACATCAACTGAATCAAAATCGTAAATATCTTCATTTATACTTACGGGGATATTGATTACATTCTTTGGTGGTGTGTTAATATTATCTTTATTTAATACTGCTATAAAATTCCCTGGTGGTAAAGTTGTATCAAAAACAGATCCTTTAAGATAAGAAATATAAATATTTTTACAAGGAGAGTTTGTCACAATAGCAAGTGAATCATTGAAATCACCAACAGTTAAAGTTCTAAATTCAATATCTAAAACTAAAATACTATCTTTAGCTAGTTTAATAGGATAAGTAACGGGACTAATAATTGTAATATAATCAGGTAAATCTATTCTTTCTATAATTAGTTCATGATCATTAATATTATTTATAGTTAAAGACTCAATAGTACTATTCCCTTGACTATAAGGATTAAATTGTATAATCTCGGTATAATCTAATTTTTGTTCTAATACTTCAGCTATTAATATAATTTCTCTTTGAATATTACAAGGTTGAAAAGTAAACTTAACAGTTGAGTTATACTTCCGTGGAGATTTCATGTCGAAAGTAATTGGAATTTTAGTATTTTCATCTATCGTTTGTGGGGATAAAGAGACTTTGAAATTTCCATCTTGCTCTTCAATATTAACTAGACTTATTAATTCATCTATTTCCTTTTCTGAAATGTTAATATCAACTTCTATAGTTTTGTCAATTGCGTCACAGGTATAAAATTGACCAAAATTAACTGTGTCTTTCAATTCTAAATTGTAACCTCCATCTTGTCTCTCAGCGATAACGTAAAATGATGGAACAGCTCCAGCACACCCAGGAATCAACTTAAATTGATTACGATTATTTATAACTTTAGGACTAGACTTCGAGTATTTTAAGATAACAACTACAGTATCCCCAGGAGAAATAAATACTGGTTTATTCACTATTTCTATTCCTGGAGTAAAATCATCATCTTTTATTTCAACTTCAACCTTACCATCGTTGTATGCATGTACTGAGTCTATAATAAAGTCTTCACAGCCAGACAGAATACCAAAATCTAAAGTATCTTCTACAATTCCTGAACTTGGGATAGTGACATAAGCTTTTAAAATCAAATCGATTTTGCCTTCAATTCCACTTTCAGAAATCCAATCTATATAACTTGCATTGAACCTTTGACCTATATTTAAATCTGTAGTTGTAATATGATACTCTCTCCAATCATTTGGAAATAGTGTATCATTAGGAGTAAAAGGATAAATAGCAAAACTACCGAAGTTGTTCGTATTTTTAAGTACAACCCATTCGTCTCCTTCATTTCTGATAGTTAATATTGTATCAACAACAAATGTACAGCTTATAAGTACCCCAAAATCAATAGT
>JAUHXN010000127.1 GCA_030426865.1 bacterium
TGAAATTAGAAAATGTAGAGAACTACGGTTTGAATAGAATGGTAAACCTAGGTTGGTGGGGTATCCGTCACATAGGTGAGTATATAATGATGCCTATATTCAACGCTGTGCATTACTTTATACCAAGTTGGGGTATTACAATTATCATATTCTCTATATTCATCAAACTAGCTCTTTATCCTTTGTCTATCACTCAGATGAAGAACGCTAACAAGATGAAAATACTTTCACCGGAAGTAACTAAGATAAGAGAACAATACAAAGACGAACCACAGGTTCAACAAAAAGAGATGATGGCACTCTATTCCCAATATGGAGTAAATCCTGCAAGTGGATGTTTGCCAATGCTCCTACAAATGCCAATATTATATTCGCTATGGACACTATTCCGAACGAATATCGATCTACGTCAATCAGAGTTCATACTTTGGATACACGATTTATCAGTACCTGACACATTAGTTCCTTTTGGAACTTCTATATTAGGTATATCGTCTATTAGTGGATTGGCTTTGGCTATGGGTATATCTATGTTTATCCAACAAAAGATGACTATATCTGACCCTAAGCAAAAAGCTATGGTCTATGCTATGCCATTTATGTTCATCTTCTTATTCTCATCATTCCCTGCTGGACTTAATCTTTATTACTTTATGTTCAACGTATTGGGTATAGGTCAACAACTATATATCAACAATTTCGCTAAAGATAGAGTTACTTCTATCCACGATATGAAGAAAGTAAATAAGAAGAAAGGATGGTTAGCTAAGAAAATGGAAGAAGCTCAGAAAATAGCAGAAGCTCAAGGCAAAGTACCTCCTGGTAGCAAAGGAAAGAAAGGGTTGAACCCGGCTAATCCGAACCATAGAAAGAAAAAGAAATAATGAACTAGTATTTGAATTATTAGATTTTACGTAACTTAATTCAGTTTTATCTGTTTTTTGAATAGCTACTATTTCCTTATTTATTAAATTAGTAGATAATATTATTCAAATACAATAGAAATGACAAAAATTAAACTTTACAGTTCAGCATTATTATTAGCTATGATATTCGCACTAAGCGGATGTCCCGAAGAAAGTGATTCATTGGTCAATCCGCCTTCGCAGGCGGAGACCGTGAATATCCGATTTATAAACCTAGCCGGTGACAACCAATCTCGTTCACTTAGAATGACGGAGTATGAGACACCAGAGGTTGCATACGGGCAAGCTACCGAGACTTTTAACCCGCCAGACGACAGTACAAAAGCTACTGTACTAAAAAATGGGACTGACGAATATAGTCCCGAAAAACAAATAAAATTCTTTAGGAAGTTAACTTATACTTTTTTTGCATTACCTACCTCGCCAGGTGATAGCTTACATCCTTTACCTGTAGATACATTGATAGGAATAAATACTTCTCTAACAATACCTGCTGTTACTAACGATTCTTATGTCAGACTAATTAATGCTTATTCAGATACTAATTCGACATTTTCCTTAGTATTAGGTTGTGCTGGTGGAGCTACATTAGCAACAGGTGTTCGCTACAGAGGATTTAGTAGTGCAGAGGCAGTGTTATCAGGAGAAAATACATTTAGTGTACTCTATAATAATGATGGCAACACAGTATCTCTTGGACTATTTAGAGTAGATATGGTACCAAGAGGCGAATATACATTTGTGGTTTTAAAAGACCAAACAGGTAACCCAAAAGTGTATGCTCTCGATGAGTTAAGCCCTGCGGCTAGTGCGTTCGGGCCTGCTCAAGAAGTAGAAGCGAAGACAACTAATATAAGGACTGTTAACTTCTCCTCAAAGACGTTTGATGTTAACTTAGATGCTGATTTGATATCATCATCTCCAACAAAAAATTATATAAGCAAATACAATGAATACACTGCTTGTAGCGGTACATCAATCTCGTCAGTCAATGTAGTTAGTGGTGAAGATACTTTATCTAATATGTTTACTTCACTCGAGGTTCTGCGTGATTATTCCCTTTACCTTTTCGATGAAGGCGATTTGGTAAGACAAGTTCTTGCACCTCCATTTAAAGTGTTCGGAGAAGCTGAAGGCAAATCTATTATCAGAGTAGTCAATGGTAACCCAGATTATGAGGGTATTACAGTAGCTTTTGGAGCCAGAAAAGTAGAAAGTGAGGATGATCTAAGATATGGTGAAACTATAGCTCGAAATGTCAAATTTGGAAGTACTTCTAGTATTGGTATCTTCGAATCGGGCCTATCACCTATAACAGTATTCGCTTCCACTCAACCAGCAAAGTATATAACTGGAGTTAACTATAATCTTGATAAAGATAAAAGCTATACTATGGTGTTGTATAAAAAAGAAGATGGTTCCCCAGGATTTACTATAATAGAAGATGATATAGAAGACGCACCAATCACTGAAATAAATGCAGGGGTTTTCGTTCAAGTGGTGAACGGTGTAGGTGGCCCTGAATCTGTACGAATAGGCATAGAACCTCTGATAAGTGAATCTGCAAACGAGCTTTATTACGGACTAAATTTGGCTACTGTAATACCTATCGGAACAACAGAAATCACAGTAAATGGAAAGTCAAAGACAATAGACATAGAGGAAGGTAAAAGGTTATTAGTCGTAGCATCAGGAACTGAAGGAAATGAAAAAATATTGACATATCAAACTGACCCTATAGAAAAGGCAGATAGTTACTATAAAATAAGATTTCTAAACGCAAGTACTGATGTAGAAAAAATTACTGTAGCTAGATTCAATCTAGTTGATTGCCCAGCTTGCCCAATATGGGCTAATAATGTCAAATCTGAGGAACTTTCATTTCTGCAGGAGGTAAACTCGGAGGCAAAAATCTCACTTTTCGTTTACAATCCTGATGATTTCGCACGGCTTTATCACAGAGTTGATGATTTGAAATTGAACTTCAACAAAGCGTTTACTGTTATATTTACTGGTAATGCAACACTAGGTAATAATAGTGACGAAGACAATACAAACAATGGTTATTCCGTTGTTATAATACAAGAATTCTAAATAATAAATGGCTTAAAATATGACAAGATTACTTACCTTTTTTGTGCTAATAGCATTGACTATTAGTACAACTTATGCATTCAGTGCCACCCCAATCGCTTATCAAGTTAATATAGAATCTTCAAACAAAAGTACTATATCTGTTCCTGTTCCTAAACTAGAAATGGGACAATATCAGATTAACTCAATTTATGTGAAAACTAAATCAAAAGTTGATGTAGATAATAATAGATTTGTATCTGATGTATTGAATAAAGGATTCGAAAACGTATCAATCAATAAACTTAGTAAGATAGCAAGCAGCAATAGTAACAAGGTAAAAGGAACTCCAGTTGAGAGACTTTACATTGTAGAATATTCTGTAGGAGTAGATTCTTATGATATGGCACAAGAATTAATGAACAACCCTGAAATAGAGTACGCCGTACCTGTATTCAACAGATATACAACTGATTACACACCTAATGACCCCAATATATCTAATCAATGGCACATAGATGATAATGCTAAAAAAGCATGGGATATAACTAAAGGAAGTGCTGATGTTGTAATAGCAATAGTAGATTCGGGTACTGATTGGCAACACCCAGATTTGATAGATAATATATATATTAACCCTAATGAGATACCTGACAATGGTATAGATGATGATAATAATGGCTATATCGATGATGTTAACGGTTGGGATTTTGTTGGTAATCTAACTTTTCAGCAAGCTATTAATAGACAATGGTCACCTGACAATGACCCAAAACCTTCATTTGCTTCTAATGATCATGGTACTCACGTAGCTGGTTGTGCATCAGCAACTACAGACAATGCAGTTGGGATAGCATCAATAGGTTTCAACACTAAATTAATGCCTGTAAAATGTGGTTCTGATAACTGGAACAATGGTGGTACACGAGGTATATTCCGAGGATATGAAGCTCTAATGTATGCAGCGGAAAATGGTGCAGATATTATAAATTGTAGTTGGGGCGGCCCTGGTTTCAACGCTGCAGAACAAGAGATTGTAAATTCCATAGTAGATATGGGTGTATTAATAGTTGCATCAGCTGGTAATGACAGCCAAAATATTGACGAAGAGTCTTTCTACCCAGCTGGATTAAACAATATACTTTGTGTTGGATCTATACAGTCTAATAGTCGTAGATCTTCATTTACTAACTATGGTGTTAGAACAGATATATATGCACCGGGCTCTGGGATATACGCTACACTACCTAGTAACAGATATGGAAATAAATCAGGAACATCAATGGCTGGTCCAGTTGCTGCTGGTTTAGCTGCGCTTATCAAATCTATTCATCCTGATTGGACTCCACACCAAATAGCAGCACAGATGAGAAGTACTACAGACCCTGTGTCTAATGTTGCAACAGATGATATTCCACTATACTTCGGTATGATAAATACACTAAAAGCACTACAAGCGAATGCGAACAATTTCTCTGAAAATAGAACTAAGGGAATGGCAGTTTCTGAAACTGATTTTGATCAGAATAGCATTATTAATAATTATAGTGCAAAAACTATTGAATTAAAGTTAATTAACTATTTGGCTCCTGTGGCTGGAGTTAAGCTAGAGTTTTTAGCTATGGACAAATTCTTCGATGTTTTGACTTCGGAGATAATAGTGAATGGCTTAACGACTTTAGACACAAGTAATTTGCAATTCAGAATAAAGCTGAATGATTTGAATCCTTGGTACGATGGGTTTGCTAGGGTACTTATAAAGTACACTGCTGAAGATTATACAGACTACCAATTATTAAAAATTCCTATACAAATCCAGACTAATAATAAGTTACAATATATAGATGAAATATTAGATGAAGAATATGCATCATTCTATGACGTACATTCTCCAGATAGGAATACAGTTTGGGCTGTTGGTGTAGGTAGATTGAGCCGTAGAGGAATTATTTATAATACTACAGCTAGTCAGTTATTCGATGGTGGAGCAGAAGAATTAACTGGAATTTATGCTAAAGACAATGCTATAGCATGGGCAACTACTGGTGAAGGCAGTTTATTATATACTACTAATAGTGGATTAAACTGGGATAAAACTGATTTCAGCTCTACTACTAGCTTTTTTAACGGTATAGGATTTTTCAATGAAGACTATGGGATAGCAGTAGGCGATCCAGTAGATAATAAATTCGGTGTCATAGTCACTTCAAATGGTGGTAAAAACTGGGCATCAACTACTTCACTAGCACCGCAGGCAGATGAGGAAGGTTTAGTAGGGGCGTTCTGTATATTCGGAGATAGAGCTTATTTCGGAACTAATGCAGGTAGAGTACTAAGAGGTAAGGATTTCGGTAAAGCATGGACTGCCTCTGTTGTAGAGTCTGGTGCTAATATAGTCGATATCGCTTTTCATAGTAATACTGGCGGAATAGCGCTATATACGAACAGACTACAGACAGGAGATGATGTTCTTCTAGCCAGAAGTAATGATGGTGGTTTGAACTGGAACTCTAATGTAACAAATATAACTGCAACTCTTGGAGTTTACCCAGTTGAACTAATATATAACGAATCTTCCGAGCTAATATATATGGTCTGCGAAAAAGGAGAAATATATTCTACAGATGATCTTGGATCTTCTTGGGTTCCTGTATTATCTAAGCAAGCAGGTGAGTACGAAAGAGCTGCTATATCAAATGATGTAGAAAAGTTCAGACTATATGGGGCTAATGCTTCTAGTATTACTGCATTAGATTTCGATGTTATACCAGAAGGTGCTGAAGCTTCCGTTTCATCTATATCGGGTACATCATACACTTTTGATAGTACAGAAGTGAATAAAATCAAAAACAAAACATTCGAATTTGAGAATAATGGTGACCTTACTATATATATAAGCTCTATCACGTTCGAAGGTCCAGACAAAGATGCTTTCGGTATATTTGGTAGTTTACCAAAAGAGATTGCCAAAGGAGAAAAAGATAAGGTTATAACAAGATTCAACCCGACAGAAGCTAGGGAATATAAAGCACAACTTGTTTTCTCTAGTAACAACGCCGATGGTGATATAGTAATAGAATTGAGTGGTAAGGGTTTCGAAAAGCCAATATCAAGTGTTGCATTCGATTTATTCGACAAGGGATTAAGCGTATATCCGCAACCAGCTAGAAACGAGATTAATATAAAATCGACAAGTAACAGTAATATAACAAAGGTCAATATGCTTGATATTACTGGTAAGCTAGTTAAAGGCTTTGATACTTATAACCCAACTGCGCTGAACACATACAGTACAACTGATTTAGGTACTGGAGTTTACTTACTCCAATTCGTAACTAACACCGGTACTTTCTACAAAAAGATAATAATCGAATAATGAAAAGTCATAGAAAAGAGTTGTGGTTCAACACAACTACAAGAAGACAATACATAAATATAACCAGAGATGTCCAAAATGAAATAGACATCTCTGGTATAAAAGAAGGAATGGTGCTAGTGAATGCTATGCACATATCTGCAAGTGTATTCATCAATGACGATGAGTCGGGATTGCACCAAGACTTCGAAGTATGGTTAGAAAAATTAGCTCCAGAAAAGCCACACAGCCAATACAAGCACAATGGCTACGAAGATAATGCTGATGCACATCTGAAACGTCAGATAATGGGTAGAGAAGTCGTTTGTGCAATTACAAATGGCAAACTGGACTTTGGCCCTTGGGAACAGATATTCTACGGCGAATATGATGGTATGCGCAAGAAGCGAGTATTAGTCAAGATAATTGGGGAGTGAGTAGGATAAATAAAATGCGTTTATTAAGCCTGTCGAAATATTAAAATTTTATAAACTGTCAACTTATATTAGTACAAGACCAACACCCACCTAAATCCTCCCTCAAGGGAGGACTTTCGAAGATTTACTTGCTGCCCGTCGGTTAAAACCGACGGCAATACATTCTATTTTACTTCAAACATCTTGAATAAATAATCCAAAGTATTGCCATTGACTTTAGGTCATGCCTTTGGCTTGTCAGGCACATTACTCCTTGATAAATTGTTTGGTGACTACTTCTTTGCCAATCTCTAAACGAATGAAATACGTACTTGGAGGCAGGTCAGAAACATCGTACTCTTTCTGATAACTAGATGTATTCATAAGACCTTCTTCTATAAATCCTACTTCATTACCAAGTAAATCAACTATACTCAATCTGATATATTCAAATCCATTTGAGTTCAGATTAATGTTAATTGTGTTTGTAGTTGGGTTCGGGGAGATTATAACCTCTTCATTATATTCTGAATTTATACTTGTTTCTCTATCATATAAAAACTTCGACAACTCATTTCCACCCGCACCTATAAAGTAGTTCATAGACTCATTGTATATAATAGTTTCAGAGTAAACATTCTTGGGTGGAAACCCATACCAGTCTAGATTTTCTGTTAATAAATTTAAAACTGCTATACTTTGACTTGAAGAATTAAATATAAGAGATTCACTATCTAAAGCAACGACATTATAGCCATCATATAAGCCTTCTGACAGAACTCTTTCTCTGATTCTATTTGCTAAATCAAATCGAAATATTCCATTCTTTCTTTTATTATCAATTTGTTTACTAAAGAATCCAGAAATATAAATAACATTATCATCTACCATAGAAAAATATATATCCTCTGCTTCACATCTAGTTTTACTATTCTCATCAAAAAGAGGTTCATTTATTATCTGCTCCATTGACTCCAAATCCCATACTTTTAGATATGCCATATTGTCATTTAGCGTTGCTAAGTATTTGCCGTTGTGCGATACTTCTATGGCTGTGTATTCATCTTCTCCATATTCTGTTAGGTCTTTGATGTGTTCACCAGTTTCATAGTTATAGGCTATAATCTTGTTCCTAGGTGCAGGA
>JAUHXN010000128.1 GCA_030426865.1 bacterium
CAAGTATACCGAGGAGTATTTATTGGGCAATTGTGACTTTAACAACTGTTGGCTATGGTGATATAGCACCCTCATCTAATATGGGCCAATTCCTAGCTTCAATAATTATGATCCTTGGCTATGCTATAATTGCAGTACCGACTGGTATAGTATCAACTGAGATGAAAACTCTAAAAGAAAATGAGCGCAATAAAAATGAATTATTAGTATGTTCAAATTGTGAAACAAAAACTACTGAGATAAACGCTAAATATTGCTTTAATTGCGGTGAAAAATTATAACGTGATGAAAAAACTAAGATTAAAGAAAAAAACTAACTTAGCTAGTAGAGAGTATTCTGTCGATTACAAAACTAGCCTAAATGAAGAGCAATATAAAGCTGTGATGCACGACAAAGGAGCAGCTCTTGTATTAGCAGGTGCAGGTTCAGGAAAAACAAGAACATTAGTTTATAGAGTATCTAGGTTAATCGAAGATGGAATAGATCCTAGATCAATATTACTATTAACATTTACAAGGAAAGCATCATCCGAAATGCTATCTAGGATAACTTCACTTCTTGATACTCGTGCTGGTAAAATCACTACGGGTACATTTCATTCATTTGCATTGAAGTTACTTAAACGATACTGCAAGCAAATTGGATTCTCTCAAGAATTTAGTATAATTGATCAACAAGATTCAGCTGATACTATAGACCTAATAAGAGGTAGACACCTCCCACCTAGTATCAAAAAGCGATTCCCAAAGAAAAACACTCTTCAGAAAATACTCTCTCTATCTATCAACAAACGAGAAAGTACTTTAACAATACTAGAAGAATTTTACCCTAAGTATGTAGAATACGAAGATCTTATTAATACTATTTTCATTGATTATCATAAATATAAAAAAACTGCTAATGTAATGGACTATGATGATCTGCTAATATATTTACTGGAATTATTAAAAGAGAATCCTGATGCAAGGACTCAAATTACAAATTACTATAAATATATAATGGTAGATGAATATCAGGACACAAATAGATTACAACATGAGATAATACTACTACTCGGTGGTAAAGATAATAATATAATGGCAGTAGGAGATGATGCCCAATCAATCTATTCTTTCAGAGGAGCCGATCATCAAAATATTTTCTTTTTTCCAGAAAGCTTCGAAAAATGTGAAGTTTATAAAATTGAACAAAACTATAGAAGCACCGAACAAATATTAGATTTGTCAAATGAGATAATAAATGCAGCAGCATTTAAATATGAAAAGAAATTATTCAGTAGAGATAGGATTGGAGAAAAACCATACTTAGTCGCAGCAAATAAAGAAAGGCAACAATCCGAATTTGTAGTTCAACAGATCTTAGAATTAAGGGAGCAAGGGATAGAACTAGAGGATATAGCTGTATTATTTAGATCAAGCTATCATGCATTTGATTTAGAAATTGAATTGAACAAATCTAATATACCATACATTAAATTTGGTGGGATGAAGTTCATAGAGACAGCTCATATAAAAGACCTGATATCATATATGAGATTATTATTTAATCCAAAAGATGTTGTTGCTTGGCAAAGAGTACTCATGTTAGTAGATGGAGTAGGTCCAGCTACCACAAGGAAAATAATTGAAAATATATCAGATAATCGTCTAAATATAAGCAATTATAAAGAAGTGTTGCCTAATCTGAATAAAAATATTGGAATATCAAATCTGTTTAAACTTGTTGCTAAGAATTTCGATCCAAATGATATAACTTATGCTGCATCGGAAATGGCGTTTTACTATAAAGAGTACATGGATGAGAAATATGATAATGTTAACAAACGTTGGCGAGATATAGAAACTTTTTTGCAAATAACTGACCAATACAGTGACTTACCTACATTTCTTAATGATATGGCTTTAGATCCGCCAATTAATTCATTAGATGAATTGGAGCCTGAGTCGAAAGAAGAAGAATATTTAACAATCTCTACTATTCATTCTGCTAAAGGATTAGAGTGGAAAGTTGTATTTTTAATTTGGTCTACAGAAGGTAAATTCCCTTCAGCAAAATCTACACATACAATAGATTCAGTTGAAGAAGAGCGAAGATTGTTTTATGTTGCAGTTACCAGAGCTAAAGATTATTTATATATTGTTTATCCTTTTGGAATTTTTGACAGAGAGAGTGGTATGGTTTTAAGCGAGCCATCAAGATTTATAAGGGAAATTGGTGATGAATTTCTGGAGAAATTCATATTAACAGAAGATGAAGACGACGAAGGAATCGACGATTAGGAGATTGCAATGAAGAAATTAAACATACTTTTTTTATTACCCAGATATCCTTTCCCGCTAATTGGTGGAGATAGGGTTAAACCTTATTATATAATTAAACATTTAGCAAAGGAACATAATGTTACTTTAGTTACATTCTTTCAAGGCAAAAAATTTACTGAGAGTCTTAAAAATTCAGTAAAAAAATTAGGTGTTGATTTACATGTAATTCCACTTAAACCATTTAATGCTGGTATTAGTTCTTTACCCAAATTAATGTCTAAGAAACCATTAGAAATACTTTATTATGAACAGAAGCAATATCATGATGAAGTTGATAAACTATTAGAAGAAAGAAATTTTGATATAGCTTTCTCATTTTTTATGAGAACAGCTGAATATATCAAAAATGCTCAGATACCAAGCATTCTAATGGCAGAAGATTGCAGGACAGAGTATCAAAAGCGTTCATACAAAGGAACAAAGAATTTAAAACAAAAGTTAATTAGATATTGGGAATGGAAGAAATTAGGTAAGTATGAACCTGATATTGTAAACTATTTCGACGCTGTGACTTTCGTGACAGATGATGATATAAAGCTAATGAGAAAGCTGAATCCGAATGCAAATTATCATTTATTGTCAAATGGCGTTGATATAGATAAATTTGTTCCAGATAGTAAACAAGAGAGAGAAAACCTGCTTTTCACTGGTAAACTGGACGTGTGGGCCAATGAACTCATGATTAATAGATTGGTAAATGAAATCTTACCAATTGTAAAAAAGGAATTCCCTAATATAAAACTTGTTTTAGCTGGTGCAAATCCTTCTAAATCTGTATCAAACTTGGAAGGAGATGATATTGAAATACATTCAAATGTACCTGAAATAGTGTCTTATCTTCAAAAAGCAGCTGTATATGTTCATCCTCATTATGGTGGAACTGGTATACAGAATAAACTTTTGGAAGCTATGAGTACAGGTTGCCCTATAGTCACTACAACGACTGGTAATCAAGGGATTTATGCAAATGATGGTGAAGAAATTATGATTGCTGAAAGTTCAGAAGAATTCGCAATGAAAGTTATTAAATTACTTAAAGACAAACAATTATCAGAAAAGATTAGTAAAAATGCACGTGAATATATTATAAGAACACATTCATGGCAGATAATATATGACCAATGTGATGCAGTTATAAAGGAAGTATGCGGATTATATGAATAAATGTTTTTTCTTCGATAGAGACGGTATAGTTAATACTAGGAAAGTAGATGGTTATATAAAGAATTTTGATGAATTTGAGTTTATACCTGAGTTTCTTGAACTATTTAAAATGACTGAAGAACAAGGATTCCTTAAGATTATAATAACTAATCAACAAGGAATAGGTAAAGGATTGATGACAGAAGATGATCTTACCAAAGTTCATAATTTAATGCAATTTAATCTATTCCAACAATTTGGTTATAGTTTTGATGATATTTATTATTGTCCTGATTTGGCCAATAGTGGTTCGAAGACTAGAAAACCAGAACCGGGTATGCTATTGGAAGCAATAGAAAAATGGGATGTAGATATAGACAAATCATTCTTTATAGGCGATAGCGAGACCGATGCACTTGCTGGACAAAGAGCTGGAATAAAAACTATTCTAATAGGTGATTTCTCAAAAAATAAAGCTACTTTTGTGTTCTCAAATTTTACTGAGTTTTTAAAAAGTTATGAGAAAATTGTCAAGATTTAGATAGTAAAATAAATCGATATTCGAAATCGTCTTGTACACAAAGATTTTAAGTTTAATAACAAAATAAATAATCGGAGAACAGAATGTCTCAACCAATTCACTTAACAGATGCAAATTTCACAGAAGAAATAAAAAATTCAGATGTACCAGTAGTAGTAGATTTTTGGGCAGCTTGGTGCGGTCCATGTAGAATGATAGCACCAATCATCGATGAGTTAGCTGCAGAATATGATGGTAAAGCAAAAATTGCCAAAGTTGATGTAGATAATAATCAACAAGTTGCTATGCAATATGGTATTCGTTCTATCCCTACTATATTAATGTTTAAGGGTGGCGAACAAGTTGAAACAATTGTCGGTGCAGTACCGAAAGAACAAATACAAAACAAATTAAACGCCCTAATGGGATAATAGAACATGTCAAGACCAGAACTATTGGACGATGAAAGAATTGATGACGAATTAGAAGATTTGGTCAACTGGAAAAAAGACGGTAAAGAAATAAAAAGAGAAATAGTAGCAGCTGATTTTGCTTCCGCGGTAGGTTTCGTAAATTCAGTTGCTATTATATCAGAGAGTATGGACCATCATCCAAACATAGAGATATATGGGTGGAATAAAGTCAGGATAAGCGTCAGTACCCACGACGCAGGTGGTCTAACAGAATTAGATTTTAAACTAGCCAAAAAAATAGATTCAATAAAACTAAATGCAAATGAGGAATAAACCATGAGTTCGTTCATTTATGATATTATAGGACGTCAAATAATAGATTCCAGAGGTAACCCTACAATAGAAGTAGATGTTATTCTTGAAGATGGAACTTATGGACGTGCCGCAGTACCTTCTGGTGCAAGCACTGGTGAAAACGAAGCACATGAACTAAGAGATGGTAATAATTCTGTTTACTTAGGTAAATCCGTTTACCAAGCAGTTGACAATATTAATACTACTATAGCCGAAGCACTAGAAGGCTTCGATTGTTTAGAGCAAGCACAAATAGATAATATACTTTTAGATCTAGATGGTACTAAGAATAAATCAAACTTAGGTGCAAATGCTATTTTAGGTGTATCTCTAGCTGTAGCGAGAGCAGCGGCTAATCATTTGATGATTCCTCTTTACAGATATATAGGTGGTGTATCTGCCAATACACTTCCTACACCGATGATGAATATTATAAATGGTGGTAAACACGCTGATAACAACGTCGATATCCAAGAATTTATGATATTACCAGTTGGTGCTAGTACTTTCTCGGATGCTATGAGAATGGGAGTAGAAGTATTTCATAATCTGAAATCCGTATTAAAAAATAAAGGATACAATACTTCAGTTGGTGACGAAGGTGGTTTTGCTCCTTCTTTGAAATCCAATGAAGAAGCTTTCGACGTAATACTTGAAGCAATTGAAAAAGCTGGCTATAAGCCTGGTGAAGATTTCTTACTTTCTATAGACGTCGCTGCTTCTGAAATGTACGAAAATGGTAAATATAAAATGTACAAATCAACTGGTGAACTAAAAACTGGTGATGAGATGATAGATTGGTATGCAGCATTAGCAGAAAAATACCCTCTTATATCTATCGAAGATGGATTAGATGAGAATGATTGGGAAAATTGGAAAAAGTTAACTGAAAGATTGGGCAACAAAGTACAACTAGTAGGTGATGATTTATTCGTAACCAATCCTGAATTTTTGGCTCGTGGTATAGAAACTAAAACTGCAAATTCCATATTAGTAAAAGTTAACCAAATTGGTACACTAACTGAAACTATCGAAGCTGTAAATATGGCTCATAGAAATGGATATACAAGTATTATTTCACACAGAAGTGGTGAAACAGAAGATACTTTTATAGCTGATTTGTCGGTAGCACTTAACTCTGGTCAAATTAAGACTGGTGCTCCTAGTAGAAGTGATAGAACAGCTAAGTACAATCAATTATTAAGAATAGAAGAAGAATTAGACACTGATTCTTATTATTCTGCTAATTTCCCATTCAATAAATTTAACAAGTAATACGATATGATTAAATTTGGAACTGACGGTTGGAGAGGTGTTATTGCTGATGATTTTACTTATGCTAATTTACGATATGTAGCTCTTGCTAGTGCTGATTATGTAAAAGAATTATCAGATGGTCAGACAAACCCAAGTACAGTTATAGGTTATGATGGTAGGTTTATGTCTAGAGAATTTGCTGAAGAAACAGCAAAAGTTATGGCTTCACAAGGTATAATTGTAAACCTAAGCGACAGCATATCTTCAACTCCACAAGTATCATTTAACACAAGACAAAAGAAAGCTGAATTGGGATTCGTTATTACAGCATCTCATAATCCAGCTATTTATAATGGATTCAAGGTGAAGGGTAGTTTCGGAGGTCCAGCTACTCCCCCACAAATAGCAAGGTTAGAAGAAATACTTCACCAAAGAATGACTGAAGGATTCGAATTCAAACTAGAGTCAGTTGCTCATTATGAAGAAAATGGATTAATTAAATATTTTGATGCTAAGGATACATATATCAGACATATTAAAAAACGTTTGGATATGGAAGCAATCAGAAAAGCAGATTTCAAAGTAATATTCGATCCTATGCACGGCGCAGGAATGGGTATGTTAGAAGGGTTAATCGATAAAGTTTTCGAACTTCATAGTGAATGGAATCCTGGTTTCGGGAATGTTGATCACCCTGAACCAATAGAAAGCTGTTTAGGTGATTTGATAACTACTATTAAGAGTGGCGAATTTGATTTTGGTCTAGCTACTGACGGAGATGCTGATAGGTTGGGTGCTGTAGATGAGGAAGGAAACTTCGTAGATTCTCACAAAATATTTATGATATTGCTTCGCTATCTGTATGAAAATAAAGGAAAAAGAGGAGACGTGGTAAAGACAGTATCACTAACTTCTATGGTAGATATGTATTGCGAAGACAAGGGAATAACTCTGCACGAGACTCCTGTAGGCTTTAAATATACAGCTGAGATTATGACCCAGAAAAACGTATTAGTCGGTGGTGAAGAATCTGGTGGATTAGGAACATCATTACATATACCTGAAAGAGATGGTATATTCAACGGTCTGTTACTTTTAGAAGCGATGGCAGTTACAGGTAAATCTCTGAAAGAACTATGTGATGATCTTGATGACGAGTTCGGTCCTCATAGATATCATAGAATAGATAAGAAAATGACTCAAGAAGAAAAAGATACTATTCTAAACGCTGCTTACAAAATACCAAGTAAAATTGGTAGGTTCGAAGTTGAAAGAGTCGATACCAAAGATGGAATTAAGTTCTATTTCAATCACGCTTGGCTATTAATAAGAGCATCTGGTACAGAGCCACTACTTAGGTTCTACGCTGAAGCTGAATCAATGACAGTAGTTAATGAACTATTGCACGAAGCGATGGATTTGAAATAGATTAAAATTAAGATAAGAATTTCTACGGAAAAGGCTGCCTGAGGGTGGCCTTTTTTTTTCTTAATAAAATTAAAAAGAGATTTTTCTAAACAAATCTTTGAATTACTCGTCTTAAAGCAAACAACAATGGAGTAATTCCAAAATGCAATTATCAAAACCAAGAGTGGTCATAGTAGGTGCAGGATTCGGGGGACTCTCCGCCGCTAAGGCCCTAAAAAACACAGATGTCGATGTAGTAGTAATTGACAAGAATAACCATCATTTATTTCAACCCCTTTTATATCAAGTAGCAACTGCCGCACTTTCCCCAGGTGATATCGCTCAACCAATAAGAACTGAATTACGTGGTAATAAGAA
>JAUHXN010000129.1 GCA_030426865.1 bacterium
CATATTATCAGATTCGGAATATAATGGTAATACAGGGCAGTGATAATGATTATAATATTGTTTGAAATCGTTATTCACTTCATAATTATCATAACTAACATCGACACTATTTAAAAAAGGTAAATCATCATCCTCTCTAAAAACCCCAGAGAACATAGTAACTCCTTCATCTCCATTTGGCATAATCTGTTCTACCGCGTTGTAATCTCTACGGTGTAGATTGTCTCGGTCTGTATGTGACGGCAAATGCTCTATAGTTAGAGCTTTTCCATCGTCATTAATATTAAATATTCGAATTGCGTCTGTATATTCTTGTGTGAATCCAGGTCCATGGTCGGGTCCCATAGGGTTATATCGACCTATGAATTTCTGCCCACCAAGTAAGTAATATCTATCACCTATTTTTGATAGATGCCCGCCTGTAACTTGGAATTTCTCATCTTCTATTTGTCTGAAATAATCAACTATACTTGTACCATTTATTATAGCTTCAATAGTTTCTTTTACATTAATTGCCGTTAAGTTGGCATAAGTAGTATGGTCGCCAGCTATTCCGCTATAGCCGTATCCACCTATACAATAGAGATAATTTCCTTCTTGGTAAAACTCCATATTAGTAGAACTTAATTGCTCACGAATACCCACAGGAAGGGAACTAAGATTTTTCGACCACTTTTGCTTATTAACGGGGTCTATTACTATAATCTGATTATTATTACCAGCCAAATCAAATGCAGCAAATGGTTGTCTTCTATGTAATCCGTCTAATCTACCACCAACTATCAACCATTTACCCTCATATTGAGCAAATGCAAAAGACTGAAGGCCACCTAATTCTTCGAATTCTATTGGCTCTACATTAACTACTATCTGAGATTCATTCGAATAGAGATTCAGGTAAAGAAAGAGTACTATAATATTTATAATAATATAATTTTTCATAAGACTATTTTATTGTTTTCATTTTAAAAAAAGCGATTCCTAACCAAACTACAGAGGCTGTCATAGCTATAGCTCCGAGCAAGACAAAGATTGGAGATGCTCTCAAATAAATCTCTGCTAATATACCCAAAGGCATTAACAATCCAATGAGGGAAAGCCAAGAAATCATTTTTACACTTGCCAAATCATCTTTGAATCTTAGTAAGAGATATCCGACTAATATATTCAAAAAGGCAAATAGATTACCATGTACGTGAGCCAAACGACTCTCAAAGTGGATACCTAATCCGTAATTTGCAATCCATTCCTCTTTACCAGGTGCAAAGTCTCTGAGGTAAATCAGAAGAAAACCATAAGCCATAAATGCTCCCATGGTCAAAAAACCAATTGCTATATTTCTTTTACCTTCCATACTATACGCCTTGTTAAATTAATGTAAGTGAATAATCACTAACTTATAAAACGAAAGACTAAAATGCAAATTGTAAGTGTTAGTGAAATTACATTTTTTATAGTTTCTGAAAAAATTCTAGAGCTTGGAACACTCTCTATCTATTCTCAAGGAGGTAAGCTAATCAAAAGTCAATTTGTCAATGGAAATAGCGCTAAACTTTCTTTATCAATCAGCAAAAATGAGCTACCGAAATTGTCCTTTATCCGCTTCACTCAGGGGGAAAGAGTTTATACACATAAGTTTGTGAGATAGTAAATACCAATTCTTCTTCTACATTGTTGAAACAACTCTGCTAGTATATTACATTTATTCTTATGTTTGTAACTATGCAAGAAGCTAATCCAAAGAATAGAATTGTATTCATAGACCTTATGCGGGCCTACGCTATCTTGATGATGGTGCAAGGTCATTTGGTCGATGCGTGTTTGGATCCGATTTTCCGTGATCCTAATAATATTATCTATTCTACTTGGAATTTTATGAGGGGTATGACCGCTCCTGTTTTTTTCTTCTCTTCGGGTATGATATTTACTTATCTTCTAATGAAAGAAGAGCATAAATCTGGTAAAGGATTTAAAAATGCTAGAGTCAAGAAGGGATTGCTAAGGTTTACTTCCCTTATTTTTATTGGCTATTTGCTCCATTTTAATTTCTGGATTATCTGGGATTTATTAGATGGTTCCTTAGACAAATCGTATCATAGTATGCTTATAGTTGATGTCTTGCATATAATAGGTACGGCCATATTGCTAATAGTGCTCACGTATCTATTAGCTACATATACTAGAATCAAAGTTTATGCTCTTATGTTGATTGGAGCTTTAGCTACTTTCTATTATTATCCAGATATTGAGCCATTTGACTTTTCATATTTACCCGAATTTTTATCTAACTATGTTGCTAAAGGTAAACACTTTAGTTTCACTATAGTACCGTGGGTGGGATATTCGTTATTTGGAAGTGTGTTGGGTATATTCGTTTGGACTAGACCTAAGTCAATCAACTCGTATATACTTGCATTTATATTTTTAGTAACTGGATATCTACTTCATTTCTATTCTACAGATATGCTTATAGATTTATATGAGTTCACAGGGTGGATTAATTTCAAACACTTAGCTTATAATAATTTCTTGTTCTACCGTTTGGGACATGTGTTTATAGTTGTTTCTATATTTATGGTAATAAACAATATATTCAAAAATATACCGAAGATAATACCTAAGATTGGTTCTGAAACATTGACTATTTATATAGTTCACGCTTTCGTTATATATGGATCAATTTTTCAGTTCGGGATCGCTCAAAACTTTGGCAAAGCATTGACCCCGTGGGAATGCTTTGCCTTAGCTTTGACGCTTGAGATTTTCTTTGTTGCATTGGTTTATTACATTAAACCTATAAGAACATTTTTAAGTGAGGTTGGTTACAAACTAAAAATTATAGCTAAACCCAAGACCTAGTGTTTGCTTTACTTGCAATCTACGACCAACACCGTCTGTTACTTCCACTCCATCAACTTCCTTGAATAAAGGAACTAATATATCGTGATCATAAATCAAATGAGCAAACATATTTACTGTTATATACTTGTTTACAGTAAGGTTAAGAGAGTTTTCCCAGTTCACATCAATATTAGATCTATTGTCAGCATTCGGATCAGTGTAGTTATTGAATAAATCTAACTTAGATTTAAAAGTAATATTTTCCATTACTTCTTTTTTAAAATCTAACGTTGCATAAGCACCAAACTCCATTCGAATCTTTTCACCAGGAGTAACACCATAAGCTCCTTGATCTGAAAGTATATCATCATTGACTATCGTCATCTTACCAGTAGCAGGTGATAGATAGAAAGAGAAGTCTGGATTTGGTTTGTAAGTCATACCGGCAGATAATATCACATAAGCAGGTGCTAAGAAGTTAGACACTTCTACTGTGTCATTAGGGTAATTATATCCTTCCACGAATTGAGATTTGAAATTGAATTTACCTGAGTAATACAAATCTGTTGCAGCTATATGATTGAAATTTGATAATATATCAATCTTATCTTCATTCTTACGAGTGCCAAACTCGTCTGTGTTGATTAGTCCATATCCGAAATCAAATACATTTTCCCAAATAGTAAGTGAGTCATTATAAGTGATATTATAGTTCAGCAATGCAGTACCAGAAACAGAGTTATTTCCACCCTGTGCCCAGTTAGTGAATGACGCTTGATTAACTAATAGTTGAGCGTTTCCTTTAGTTAACCAATAATTGGTAGTGTCAACTTGCGCAAATGACATTGAGCTTGTAAAAAGCAAAAGTGAGAGAGTTATTAAGACTTTTCTCATTTATTAGTTCCTTGAAATTTAACAAAGAACAAATTTATGAAAATTTATTTATAAAGATATTAAACGAGAAAGAGATAACTATAAAATCGGTATTACTACTTAGCGAACCACAATAAACGATTCTTCCTCAACTGTCTTTCCACCATTTTCTAAAACTAGGTTGTACTTACCGCTGGATAGGTCAGATATATTAAGAACATGTGTGAATTCAGATTCCTTTACCAAATTACCTTGCAAGTCATATATTCTAATCACATCGAAAGCTTCGTCTGTGTTTAGTACTATCTGGTCACTTGCTGGATTGGGTGATATTAGCGGAATTTCGGGTAAGTATTCTATGCTAGTAGTAGTGAATAGAGCTGAGATTTTTTCCCATAACTTAGTATCATAAGAAGAAACTGCAAAATTACTATCACCTGCGTCATCACCTACTCGCACAACTACCATATTCATCGATGGTACGATATATATTTTTTGGTCATTTTTACCGAGTGCTGCGTACATATCCATAGGTGCTGTTGGAGTTAATGGTCCATTGAGTACTAAGTCAAAACCTGGTAACTTATATTTGTCCTTACCATTGAGCCACCAAAGATAGCCATAAGATAAGTTCATCTCTTGAGAAGTATTAATCATATCATTATAGTATTCGGGATCTAGCTGAAAGTCATCGCCCCACTTACCACCAGCAGCGATGAATGAGCCGAACCGAGCCATATCTCTTGTTTTACCCCAGCGAACATAATCTATCCAGAGCCCACCCATTCCTATCTTGTTGCCTATTAGCTGACTAGTTACTTGGTTTATTCGTTTGTCGTAAGCTGAGTCAAGTACATCGAGCAATAATCGGTAAGGTGCATTGTGATAGTACCAATGAGTACCTGCTTCATTTAGAAAAGTAAGGCATTCTGGTGTCATACAATCAGAATCAACTCCCTTGTAGTTTAACCCTGTGGACATTGTAAGATTGTGCTTAATTTTAATCTCACGTTCTTTTTCCAATTCCATACTAGTCCAACCATCGCCCAAATAATCAGAAGTGGGGTCATTTATATCGAGCATTCCTTCCTGCTGAGCTATACCTATCATAGCTGCAGTCAGAGTCTTGCCTGCCGATGCCCAATACCAGAATTTATCTTTGTCATGATCGTTGAAGTATTCTTCTATTACTATCTTTCCATCAACTAAGATTATAAATCCTTTACTATTTGTAGTGTCAAGGAAGGTGATCAACTCGTTTACTTTTGGAGGACTCCAGCCCAATTCAGAAATAGGTGTAGCTACCCAATCATCAGAGTCAATTGGCGGGAAATAATAGTCACCTGCCGAAGCAGTAGTCAATGCTAGTAAAAATAGTAAAAGTGTTTTCATAATTGTATGACATTCAATTTATTCAATGGTTTAATATAGGTAGAAAAAAACAAACATAAAATTTAAATCTTCGTATATTAAATTACTATACACTTATTATTTTACAATCTGTTGCAAAGAATAGTTATAATAATTTCATTAGTCGCATTGAGTTTGTTCATACAAGCTTGTCCGTCAGCTATGGTAAAAAACTTGGAAGATCGAGAAGCTATAATGGATAGTTTGAAAGCATTAATCCCTATGCAATCTATATTGAGCGATGAGAAGTGGAAGCAATACCAAGTGAGATTTGGAGCTGTCTTATATTTTGGCGGTATTTTTAGGTTGTTTTAATCAAATAGTTCAGACATTGATTCCCACCAAAAAAGAACATTAACCTTAACTATATATATTTATATATTATTCTTAACTTTGATATTTGCTAGTTTACAAAAATTTAGATTTTACTCGCTCGTCTGTAGCGGGGAAAGTTTTATTTTTTATGGAGATAAATAGAATGGAAAAGAAGCAACCACTACGCGGTAGTAGTGATAAACTGAAAGATTTATATAATACGTATGTTAAAAATGACGAAAGAGAGATAGATATCAAAACTGAAGAAGATGAATTGACTGAAGAGCAAATAAATGAGTTAGATGCTGAAACCTCTGCCTCAGAAGAGTTAGAGGAAGACGAGCTAGAGTTTAGAGTTGATGATTTAGAAAACCAAGTTGAGTCGCTTAAAGATCAGCTACTTCGCAAAACAGCGGAAATGGAAAATCTAAGACGAAGAACTCAAAAAGAAAAAGAAGAACTTGTTAAATATGCTAACGAAAGATTAATTGTAAATCTGATTGATATACCTGATGATCTTTCCAATGCACTACAGGCCGCTAAACAAGAAAATAGTAGCAAAGAATCTGTAGTTCAGGGTATAGAGATGATTCATAATAAAGCATTCAGACTTTTTGAAAATGCTGGTTTGCAACCCATGATTGTAGAAACGGGTGCTGAATTTGACGTAGATTATCACGAAGCTCTTATGCAACAACCTTCGGAAGAAATCCCTGAAGGTCATATAATAGCTGTAGTTCAATCTGGATATTTATTGAATGATAAAGTAATTCGTCATGCTAAAGTTGTAACATCATCTGGTTCTGAAGAATAAAAAATAAGTGAGAAAATGAGCGAAAAAAGAGACTATTACGAAGTACTAGAAGTTACAAAATCTGCGGATAAAACTGAGATTAAGTCTGCCTATAGAAGGTTGGCTATACAGTATCATCCAGATAAGAATCCGGACAATCCTGAAGCAGAAGAGAAATTCAAAGAAGCATCAGAGGCTTACGATGTATTGTCAAACGATGAGAAACGGGCTAGATATGACCGATTCGGGCACCAGGGTATGCGTGGTGCTGGTGGCGGACAACCTGGTTTCTCCAATGTAGAGGATATATTCTCTAATTTTGGCGATATTTTCGGAGGATCTATATTCGAAGATTTATTTGGTGGTGGTAGCGGACAAAGAGGCCAAGGCAGAAGAAGAGATGAACGAGGAGCAGATTTAAAGATAAAAATGCCACTAACTCTAGAAGAAATAGCTACTGGTACTGAAAAAACTATAAGAGTTAAAAAATATAGCTCTTGTGGTGATTGCTCAGGTAGTGGTGCCAAAGGTGGTAGTAGTGGGTACAATACTTGTCAAACTTGCCAAGGGCAAGGACAGGTAAAACAGGTTAGCCGTTCTATGTTTGGTCAGTTTGTAAATATACAAGCTTGCCCTAATTGCCAGGGAAGCGGCCAAATGATAAAAGATACTTGTAATACTTGCGAAGGAGAGGGTAGAGTTAGAGATGAAGAGAAAATCTCTGTAGAAATACCAGCTGGAGTAGAGGAAGGTAACTATTTGACTATTGCTAGAAAAGGACATGCCGGCCGTAGAGGTGGTTCCCACGGTG
Source organism: bacterium (assembly GCA_030426865.1). Lineage (GTDB taxonomy): Bacteria > Bacteroidota > Ignavibacteria > Kapaibacteriales > UBA2268 > PGYR01. The sequence continues at coordinate 7,044 of JAUHXN010000129.1, forward strand.
ACCTAATAGTGATAATAGAGGAAAAAGAACATAAGTATCTAACTCGTGATGGTGATAATGTAATCTATAAGTTGAAGATTAGTTTCCCAGATGCTGCTCTTGGTGTAAGAGTAGAAGTACCTACGCTATACGGTACGGAAAACGTTGATATCAAATCAGGGATTCAACCTGGTGAGACTGTTGTTCTTAAAAATAAGGGTTTACCTAGACTTAACTCTTACAGAAAAGGTGAACAAATAATAATTGCTGATATCTATGTACCTAAAAAAGTTTCTGGTGATGAAAAATCTCTCTTGAAAAAGTTAAAAGAAAGTGATAATTTTAAGCCAAATAATGATGGCAAAGGCTTTTTTGAAAAAGTAAAAGGTGCATTCTTCTAAATCATGAACTTAGCTAAGTATATAGCAAAAATACAGACTGTCTTTGGAGCATCGAGATTCGAAGTTGTTTTTGCATCGCTTATACTGGCAGGACTGACAATTGGTCAGTTCGTAAATTTAGAAAAAAGAGAAGATCTAACTGAGCTGACACGAGAACTAGAAGCATATAATTCAGCTATGCAAACCACATTTATCGGAATAGATAATGAAGGAAATGTAAATGAAGAACTAGCTCTAGCAGATACCGTTATAAAAAAGAAGAGCAAGTTCCCAGAGAAGAAAAAGGAAGAGAAAATAGTTGGTAAGATAAACATAAATACCGCTTCTAGAGTACAGCTAATGAAGCTAAAGGGAATAGGGGAGAA
>JAUHXN010000430.1 GCA_030426865.1 bacterium
CCGAGAGGTTCAAAGATGCAGTATCAGAATTCGAACAGTTCGAATATGTTGAGCGAGGTGAGATAGAGATAAAAGGTAAGGGTATGATGAAGACATATTATATAGAAAACAAAGAGGTAGTAAATGTTTAGAGCTTTATTAATTGTTTGTATTCTACTGATATCAGTACAAACCAACGCCCAACTTTCAGGGCAAGCCAAAATTGACTCCCTTCTGTATGAATTACCCAAAGCAAAGGGTGATACGAATGAGGTGAGGCTATTAAAAGGATTAAGCTTTACTTATTCTAAGATAAATCCTGAAAAGGGTATAAAGTATGGGAATATGGGAGTACAGTTGGCAAATCAAATTAATTGGGATAATGGCTTAGCAATGTGTTTCAATTCATTAGGCGCTAATTATTATGCACAATCCAAATACCCCCAAGCACTAGACCAGTACAAAAAAGGACTAAAAATTAATAAAGAATTGGGAGTTAAAAATGAAGTAGCAGGTAATCTCGTAAATATTGGACTAATATATAAGTCACAATCTGATTTTCCTCAAGCACTCGAATACTATAGTGATGCTCTAAGTATGTACGAAGAGTTAGGCCGAAAGAGTGGAGTAGCAATCACTTTAGGTAATATTGGCAATATTTATAAGTTTCAATCTAATTATCCCTTAGCACTCGAATACTATCAGAAATCACTCAAAATATATGAAGAATTAGATGAAATGAGTGGGATAGCAAGAAATCTAGGGAGTATAGGGCATATATATAAATCCCAATCCAAATATGCTAAAGCACTTGAGTATTACAATGAAGTTCTTCAAATCTATGAGAAACTGGGAACAAAAATTGGAGTTGCTATTACCCTTGGAAATATTGGTAATATATATGCTTTAAAACTTGATTATCCCAAAACTCTAGAATACTATCAGAAATCACTCAAATTATACGAAGAGTTAGGCCGAAAGCGTGGTATTGCAATCACTTTAGGAAACATGGGATATATATATTCTTCTCAATCCAATTATCCCAAAGCCATAGAATATTATAATAAAGCGCTAAAATTAAATAAAGAAATAGGGAGTAAGAGTGGGGCAGCATATAATCTAAAAAATTTAGGAGGGCTCCATTACACACTTTCACAAGATACAGTCATTAGTAAAATTAAAAATGAAACTAATCTAATCAGTTTATTGAAGGATGTAAACTTGAATAAATCTATAGATTATTTCTTAGAATCAATAAAATTAAGACAAGAAATTGGTGAATTGAACGAATTAAGTAAGTCTTATGAAGATCTGGCAAAAGCATACAAACAAAAAGGCAATATGTTTAAAGCTTATGAAGCTCTTGAGGAACATCACAAACTTAAAGACTCAGTCTTCAATCAAGAAAATGCAGACAAAATAGCCGCCTTAGAAAAAGCAAGAGAAGATGACCTAAAGCAAAAAGAAATAGAGAAACAGAAATTAAAAATAGCAGAACAAGAGAAACGTGAACAGCTGATTCTATATTTTTCAATAGGGTTTTTTATTGTGATGTCTATAGTTATGTTCATCATTTACCGTCTTCTGAAACGCTCTGATAAATTGCTATACAATGTATTGCCAGTCAGTATAGCAAAGCGATTGAAGAA
>JAUHXN010000431.1 GCA_030426865.1 bacterium
GTTTTTCCCTCTATTGTAACCAGCAATTGCTAATGCCCAACTTTTGAATTTCTTATGACCTTCGGATAAGTATTGTAGTCCGGCAACTGTACTTTTTTCGGGGTGTCTCCTTTCGTCAACATACTCATCAACTCTTAACCCCAAAGAGCGAGCTGTCTCAGGCATAATCTGCCACAATCCTTCAGCACCAGCATGAGAGCGAGACATATACAAAGCACTTTCTGCTACTGAAACATATTTCAAGTCATCAGGTAAATTGAATCGGTCTATATAAGTTTCGTATAGTGGAAAGTATCTCTCTGATCTTTTTAGATACAATAATACCTGACCTGTTTGTTGCATTAAAAGTAAAAACTCTCTTTCAGCTCTTTCTCTTAATTCGGGGTCAGTCAAATCAACTATTTCACCACATAAAGTCAATGTATCAGGTAGTTCTAACTGAGAAACATAAGTATTGTAGTTCTTATGTTTAACTAGCACTTTAGTCGAATCTGTCTGAACCAGAGGAGTCAGTAGAAATAGTATAAATAGTATTAGGTCCATAATTATAGTCTGATAAAGTTATTACACCAACTCATTTCATTATTTTCGTTAGTAGCTATGGCGACTAATTTACCGTTATTTTTTAAATTTTCAATCTCTTTTTTTAATGTTTCTATTCCAAAAACATCAAGATTAGACGAGGGCTCGTCAAAGAAATAAGCTTGATAGTTTCCTATGAGATTAAGTATGATTTTCAATCTTTGTTTCATCCCTGACGAGAAGTTTTTAATAGGGACATTCTTTTTTTTAAGCAATTCGAATTTATCTAAATAGTCTTCAAATTCAGCTATATTTTCTTCAGAAATTCGAAGCTTTATAACGAGTTTGTATATCTCTAACGGAGTATAATCTTCATAAAGATTATAATAAGGAGCAACGTATGAAATATTATTCAATAAGATTTCATTATCATTTTCGAAATATTTTATACTGCCTTTTGTTGGGTCAGATTGCCCAGCAATTATCTTGAGTAAAGTCGATTTACCAGAACCATTTTTACCAGTAATCGCAGTCACTTGTCCTGAACTCAATTTGAAATCTAAATCTTTGAAAATATACTCTATATAATCATACGATTTAGATAGTTTATCTACTTCGATAGTTAAACTCATTTTTTCACCATGAATTTACCAATCTTAGAATCATTATCATTAAATGCTTTGAAAATATAAACCCCGTCACCAAAGGAAGAAATTTCTGAGTTCATCAAATCTAATACTAGTTGTCCTTTATGAACTGACACTTCTTTTTCGCCAGTGAATACCACTTCCATTTCTAAAGTATAAATTTCTAAGTAAACTTTATCATAAACAGATGCTTTTTCAGGAGCAGGAATGTGTAAGGATTCATTATCATTCAACCGGAAAGGATTAGGGTAAGCATCGGAATACCTTATACCTTTTTCACCTTCAAATTCTAAAATTGGGTTGCAATAAACTTCATCTGAATCTACTATATAATAAAGAGCTAATTTACTCAAAGGTTGGGACGATGTTAATTCGTTTTTAGAAAGCAGCAATTTAGCACTTTTCTTTATCGATTGTCCGATTCTTGCATTTATCAGATCGGTATTAGTTAATATAAC
>JAUHXN010000432.1 GCA_030426865.1 bacterium
CTCAATTAGTAAATCTAGTTGGGATTTTTATTATCTAAATGTAACTAAGTTTACATTACCTGTGTCTATGCTATAACAACAAAAGGGATATAAAATGAAATCATTATTACTTTCAGTTTTAGTATTTTTTAGTTTCTTTAGCCATAGCAACTCACAGTCAGATGCCGAAAAAATCCGCCAAGAGTTAGCCCCAATGCTTGGACAAAACAATGTCGGCACTGACTTTTGGTTTGCTATACCAGAGATGTTCTATAATAATTATTTTGAATCATTCTATATTAATATAACATCATCACTGGATAACGAAGTTGAAATAAAAAGTAAACTGAAGGATATCTCTATAAAAGCAAATATTAAAGCTGGAAATGATACTATAATAACATTACGAGGTGATAAACTTACTGAATACAGTTATCAAACGAACAATGAGAGAATTATAACTAGAGTTAGTAATGAATCAGGAATCCATGTAAAATCTAAATACCCAATTAGTGTTCAAACTTACAGTTCTTATAATGGTCTTAAAGACGCTTCGCTATCAATGCCTACTAGTAGCCTAGGTAACAAGTTTATGCTCCAGACCTATTTTGCTAATTATAGAAACACACAAGAGAAAAATACATTTCCTCCGAGTATAAGTGTTACATCTCCATTTAATAATACTCGAATTGAATTAAAACTAAGCTCTTTTAATAAAGACTTAAAAATACGATTAGAAAATGGCGATTCAGTATTGGCAGGAGGGACAATGGTAAAAATATTAAATAAGGGCGATGTATGGAATATATTTTCAGTAGATAGTATTGGTGATTTATCTGGTAGTCTGATTAATGCCTCAAATCCAGTAAATTTGCAATATTCGCATGCAAATATGAGTCAACCCATAGGGAAAGGGTTATCTAATGAAGTCCACTCAACAATATTTCCTACAAATACTTGGGGAAAAACATATTCTATACCTACATTTCGAGAACTAAATGAGTTTCCAACTATAAGAATTTTCGCTTTAGAAGATGATACTAAAATTTACAGAAATGGAGTTTATTGGACAACAGTTAATAATAGTACTACTAATGAGATATTTGAGAGTAAAACATGGACGGATAGAAATAGAGAAGATGAGTTTGGCATTATTTCACCATCTATTATTTCTTCTGATAAACCAATTTCAGTGATGGTCTTTCCAGACTATAGAAAGGTGAGAGATACAGTTTACTTTGAACTTAGAAATCTGATTATTCTCAGTCCTTTAGAACAATCAGTGACTAATACTTCGTTTAGTTTGTTTAGCACACATGAAGGTTATATATCTGGCGAAGGTACAACTGTTAAGAAGCTCGAGTTATATTTTGAGTTAAACGAGAATAACGAAATTCCTAGTGATTTAGAATTTTGTATTCTAGATTCAAATAATTCTATTATGGAATGGAAGTCTATATTAGATAATTATGATGATAGTTATTATGCAATTGAAATTGATGGTAAATCCTTCGCTGCTAAAGAAATAAATCTTCCTGATAGTTGTAACTATTTTATTAGGTCATTAAGAACAAAGTTTTCAGGAGTTGTATATAAAGCTAATATGGATTTTATTGGGATTAAACCAGGTGTAAGTCTAAA
>JAUHXN010000130.1 GCA_030426865.1 bacterium
GCGCTACAGAAATCAAAGACTATCCCTGAAGCACCTGGCTATACTCAAGTAGAGAAAATATTTTTTGATGAGTATGCAGGTGGAATAAATCTAATTAAGACAAGAGAATCTCAAAATAGAGTACTAATTTATATTAGTGATTTACATTGTCCAAACCTTACTGTTGACGAGCAAAAACTTTTTAATGAAGCTAACCAAAACAATATTCGAATATATACATTATTACTTGGTACGAATGACTATTCTGGCCTTTTCGGACGAATAGCTAAACAAACTAACGGTTTGGTATTTGAAAATGTGAAAAATGATAATATCGAATATATATTCGATAGAATTGCATACAGGGAACAAAATGATCCTTGTGAAATCTATTGGGAAAATAATTCTAAATGTAATCAAGTAATTGATTTTAATGTATTAAACAAATCACTTTCCCTCGAAACTAAATTTACTTATCGTGTAAATGAGGATCAAACGGTTAAACTAAATTTTAATAATAATTTTATCAACTATGGTGAACGAAATATAGGGGAAGTAAAAGATACTACAATAACTATTACTGCAATTAGAAGTGATCAAAAGATTGTTAATGTGAGCTTTGAGCCAGATTTCGGATATTTTAAAATAATTAATAATTTACCAATTATATTGAACTTAGGTGATCAAGTTGACTTAAAAATCCAATACTCTGTAAATGATACAGCAAGGCAATATACTAGAATGAATGTATTTTCAGAGTACTGTAAGAGCTCAATAGGTTTATTAACAGGTGGTAAATATCAAACTATAGTAAACAAAACACTAGAAATAACACAGCCTAATGGTAAGGAGTTGTTTGTTGCTGGAACTGATACAACTATTATATGGGATGGTGTTACAAAAAATAATTTGGTCACATGCAATTTTAGTGGAGATAATGGTAAAAGCTGGAAATTAATAAATTATTACGCTTCAGGACTTAATCTAAATTGGAAGGTACCAATAGTTGAATCAGATAGTTGTTTAATAAAAATTTCACAACTAGATAATACAGATAAATTTAAAAGAATTCAGTGGTCTAGAATTTCTGGTGAGAAATTAAATGATGAAGTGCGATCAATCATTAGTTCAAATAATGGAGGTTCGATAAGTGTTGGTACATATGGGCAAAGTCTTAATAATAATGCTCCGATAGGACTTTTTTACATATTAAAATTAAATGATTCAGGTGAGGAGGAATGGTCCAAAACAATAGGTGGGACTAAGGAAGATATTGCAAATTCTATTATAGAGTTAAAAAATGGTGATTATATTATTGTGGGTTATAGTAAATCTAGAAATGGTGATTTTAGATTTAACAATAATAATAGTAGTTGGGATGACTTTGCAATAATAAAAATTAATAAATCAGGAGATATTATTTGGTCAAAACTATATGGAGGAGATGGAACTGATGAAGCTCGCTGTGTTATAGAGACAGAAGATAAAAGCTACATTGTAGGTGGTTTCTCTAAATCAAATGATGCTGATGTAAAAATTAACAATGGTAATAAAGATGGCTGGTTTATTAAACTTTCTGAGGATGGAAACCTTTTATGGTCAAAAGTTTATGGTGGAAGTGAGGACGATGAAATTAGATCAATTAGAAAAACAAAAGATGGTAATTATATCGTAGCAGGTAGTTCAAAGTCATCCGATAAAGATGTACTACTGAATAAAGGGTATTATGATTTTTGGCTTTTAAAGTTATCTTCTAATGGTGAGATTATTTGGTCAAAAACTTATGGTGGTAGTATGGATGACGTTGCTTATGATATTGTACAAAACTTTGATAGTACATACTTTGTTACTGGTTACACATACTCGAATGATGGGGATGTTCAAATAAATAGTGGCGGAAAAGATATTTGGCTTTTAAAGTTAAATAGTGAGGGAGATATTTTATGGTCGAAAACTTTTGGTGGTAGTAGCCATGATGAGGGACATTCTTTGATAATATCAATTGAAGGTGGTATTCTAATTGGGGGATACACAGAATCAAAAGATGGAGATGTTGATGAAAATAGCGGTCTGAGAGATATGTGGTTATTAAAAATAAATATTGAAGGTGAATTAGAATGGTCTAGGACTTATTCGAATAATTCAAAAGAGACTGCAAATTCTATCGTACAAGATTATGATGGTAGTTATCTAATAGGTGGTAGCTTAGAAAATTCCGACAGTTTAGATAAACAAGCTGTAGTGTTAAAAGTTTCTCCACCTCCTTTATCCCTACAATCCGACACATCGGACGCAGTATTTTCTATAATAATGCCTAGGCCAGTTATTCAAAATAATGATATTGATATGGGGCTGATGATAGTTGGTGGTACTAAAGATACGATTGTGTCTTCAGTTATCTGTAATGTTGGAGATGCACCTCTACACGTTCTAGGAATTGAAATTTCAGACGCTCATGACTCAGGTGACTTTCTTATTCCTCGGGGGGCAGGTGATTTTTATTTGGAAAGGGACTCGTGTAAGGATATAATGTTCGAATTTACTCCATCTAAAGCCGGTTATAGATACGCTATTGCCACAATTAAAACTACTGTTGGAGATTTTAAAGATACGATTCATTTACTTGGGGGAGGAATTAACCCTAGAATAGAACCAATTACTGAAGTCGTAGATTTCGGTAAAATCAAAATCGGTTTGTCAAAAGATACGACTGTGTTTATAATAGAAAATAAATCAAATCAAGACATTAATATTACGAATACAAGTATAATTGGCCCTGATATGGATCAGTTTGAGATACTATCAACTGATATAGCATTTACGATTCCAGCAAACGAAAAGAAAGATCTTAAACTTCGATTTTTAGCACAGAACACTGGTCGTGCATCCACACGTATTGAATTTGAATATGATGGTGCTATAACTCCACTTAGGACTATGCTTTTTGCAGAGGGTATAAGTGATGTTGTTCAAACTGTTTCAGATACAATCGACTTTGGAAATATAAAAATCGGTAATTCAAGAGATACTAATGCCTATATAATTAAAAATATAAGTAGAAATTCAATAGAAATTACTGATTTGAGAATCAAAGGTCCTGATATGAATCAATTCAGTATTCAAGAACCGGGTACAGATTTCAAAATTGAAAGTTATGACTCTTTACAAGTTAAATTGCGTTTTACAGCTAATACTCCGGGGGGGACTTCGGCGACTCTCGAATCCTACAATTATCTAACATCAACTACATTAGAAACAATATTAGTTGGTAAAGGTGTGGGTGGGAACATACAGCCAAGTATGAAAGATGCTTTTATAGGTGAAAATTCTAATTTAGAATTGCAAATAGATGGAATAAACCCCTCATTACTTTTGAATATAGCCACTAACTTCTCTGCAACCGTTAGCTATAATTCGACCCTACTAGCACCAATCGACAAGTCAATACAAGTGACTACAGAAGATAATAAGTCGTTTATTACAATAGCTGGCGAACTAAGTGGAGTTCCACAAATAGCAACGGTACCAATGAAAGTAGGATTAGGTACAGCCGACAGAAGCGGACTGGTAATCACTGAGTTCCAGCTTTATGATGCTAACGGAGATTCTGTTGACTATGACATAGAACCTGGTGTTGGCGAGTTCAATGTACTTGGTATATGCGAAGAAGGTGGTAAGCGACTAATAAACCCAAATGGTGAGGCCGTTGATATGGTAGTAACAACTGATGGACTTACTAGCTACGCGAGAATCAATATAACATTAATCGAAACAGGACAAACAGACCTAGTTCTCTTCGACCAAATCGGCAATATGATAGAAAAGGTTTACTCAGGTACTCCTTCTACTGGTTCACAAGAAATAAACCTTGACCTCAGCAAATATGCCAGTGGTCGTTACTACATAAAGCTAACAACCCCAACAATTACAAAGACAGAGATAATAGAGGTGGTGAGGTAGATTGGTGGGATTTGAGACTTATGCACTTCGACTTTACAATTCTATTCAAATCACCCTATCCCTCTTAAATCTTTAAGAGGGAATAATTAGGGAAATTTTGTATTTCTCCAAGATCCTTCGCTTCGGCTTCGCTCAGCACAATCAATACGTCTCTACGATTCTATTTTAATTAATCTTGTAAATCCTAAAATCCTGCAAATCCTGATTCTGACAATTGAATCACGACTTTTCCGTATCTTGCGTATAATAATATTGAAAATAGTAGAAGATTATGCTGAAAGGAAAGAACGTACTTATAACTGGTTCTACTCGTGGTATCGGTTGGGCATTAGCAACGAAGCTAGCAGATGATGGAGCAAATGTAATAGTAACGGGTAGAGGCGAAACCTCCCCGTCTAATCTATCAAAAAATATGGCGTATTACCAAGTTGATTTTGCTAAATATGAGAACGTTCTTGAGTTCAGAGAGCATCTAAAAAGCGATAATATTAGCATAGATATTCTCATCAATAATGCTGGTATCACAATCGTCAAGGACTATAAGGATATGTCTATCGAGGATTTCGATTCAGTGAATGACCTCAACTACCGCTCTGTCTTTGCTACTACTAGGTTGTTTTTAGATGATTTGATTTCTAACAAAGGCGGGATAATTAATATACTTTCGATTGCAGTTACTGATATTTTCACTGGCAATAGCTTGTACTCAGCGAGTAAATCTGCCGTTTCTACTATGATGAAAGTTCTAAGAGAAGAGCTAAGAGAAGATGAAGTGGATGTAGTCAATGTTTATCCAGGAGCTACTAGTACAGACCTATGGCCCGATGATTTGCGAAAAGAGCATGAACACAAGATGATGAAGCCAGTTGATGTCTCAAATGCAATACTACCAGCTATAGAAGCAATCACTGAACAAAGAACAACTATCGAAGAAATAGTATTAAGGCCAAAACAAGGCAACATATAAAATGGATCTTACTGACAAAATAGCAAATCTCCCCCAAAAGCCTGGAATTTACCAGTACAAAGACGCTACTGGTAAGATAATCTATGTGGGAAAAGCTATTAAGCTACGCAATAGAGTTCGTTCCTATTTTAATAAGTTAAAACAACATGATGCTAAAACTCGTGCATTGGTTGGTAGAATAGAAGATGTAGAAGTCATAGTTACGGATTCTGAAGCGGAAGCACTAATACTAGAAGACACACTTATAAAAAAGCATAAACCACGCTATAATATAAATCTAAAAGATGACAAATCGTACCCCTATGTAAAAGTAACAAGTGAACCCTATCCACGAATATTCCAGACAAGGACGGTTGTGCGTGATGGCTCTAAATATTATGGCCCATTCACTAAGGTTGGTGATATGCATAGAGTATTGGACCTAATTCATAAGCTATTCCGACTTCGAACTTGTAAGCTGAATATCACCGCTAATACTATATTAGAAAAAAAACATAAGGTCTGCCTAGAATTCCATATCAAAAAATGTGACGGCCCTTGTGAAGGACTAATACCCTTACAAGAATATAACAAGTATGTAGATTATGCCAAGAGTATATTAAGCGGTAAAACTCGTGAACTAGAGATATATTTACGTGATAGAATGGAACAACTATCCGAGGAAATGAAATTCGAGGAGGCTGCCGAGGCGCGAGACCAACTAGGGGCTATACGACAGTTTGTGTCACGTCAGAAAGTAGTCACCGCTGATTTGATTGATAGAGACGTTTTTGGTATTTACAGGGAAGAAAACACAGCTTGTTCTTTAGTCTTTACTGTGAGGGAAGGGAAATTAATAGGACGTAAGCATTTTATAATCAAGAAAGCAGATGATTTGCCTGATGAGGAAATACTCCAACGTACATTAGATACTTGGTATTCAGAGCAAGAGTTCGTACCCAGAGAGATATTTTTGCCTACAGAACCAGAGGACATAGAAACACTAAGTTCTATATTGGCAAAAAAAAGGAATGGCTCCGTAAGTATCAAAATCCCGAAAATAGGTGATAAGCGTCACTTAGTTGATTTGGCTGAAAATAATGCTCAATATATTCTAAAAGAATATCTACTTGCTATAACTAAGCGTGAACAAACTGTACCACACGCAGTACAAGCTCTTCAGCGAGATTTGAGATTGAAAAAATTACCTCGAATAATAGAGTGTTTTGATAATTCACATTTGCAAGGAACTGAATTAGTAAGCTCTATGGTATGTTTTGAGGATGGTAAACCGAAGAAGTCAGAATATAGAAAATTCAAAAATCAGACTGTAAACAAAAATGATGACTTCGCTGCTATGAGGGAAGCAGTACAGCGACGCTATACACGATTGATAAATGAGAATCAGAGATTGCCCGACCTTATAGTAATAGATGGTGGTAAAGGGCAACTATCGTCAGCAGTTGGTATATTAAAAGAGTTAGGTATCTTAGAAAAAGTTGCTGTTATAGGACTAGCTAAAAGATTAGAAGAAGTATTTTTCCCGGGGAACTCGGAAGCCGTTCTTTTACCTAGGACTTCAAGTTCATTGAGACTAATACAACAATTGCGAGACGAAGCACATAGGTTTGCAATCACTTATCATAGGCAGCTACGGTCTAAGCGTACTTTCAGAACAGAGTTGACTGATATACCAGGTATCGGAGCTAAAACCGCTCAGAAGTTATTAAAAGAAGTAGGGTCAGTAGATGCTATTCGCAATAGTTCTATAGCTCAGTTGAAAGTCCATCTCGGCGAAAAACAAGCGAAGAGTATCCACAAGTACTTCGCCGAGAAAGAGAATAATAATCTAGATAATACCTCGACTGAATCCTAGTCCTAATACCATCAATGTAATAGATATAAGAGTCAAAACCCAAATCAAAGTACTTGCGCTTGAGATATTACTATTATCAAGAACAGAAAGCGTTTTCTTTTTGAATACTACGAATAGTCCCATTGTTATTAGTATCAGAACTAACTTCCAAATGAAAAGTACAGCTGGGTGACTAGAAAAATCAAACAACCCTTTCATACCGCCTGCGTATATCATAGCCAAACGGAATCCTGTTAGGAATTGAATAGTTAGAGCAATCATTCCTAATATATGAAATGAACCTTCGTAATTCTTAAGTAGTGCTGCATCTTTTGCTTTTTTAGCTTTAGGTAATACCCCAAGGGCCATAATAAGCATTCCGCCTATCCAAATAGATGCACCCAATATGTGCAAGATTACTAATATACTTCTTTCAATTCCCATTATGCTTCCTTAATATTTGTTGTTATTGCTTTCTAATCCGAAATAAATACGGTCATTGAACGTATATATTGATAGTATGAAACCAAAAATCAGACATATTGGACTTTACTTGCTCGTTGCTACTTTATTTAGCAATGTACTAGCATTGTCTTTGCAAGTGGATATGACATTTACTATTCCACTTTATATCATTTCAGTGATTCTTATATTTCTCGATGACAAATATATCGATAAATTCTTGAAAGAGATGACTCCAAGAACAATTCGTATTGATAAAGATAAAGATTAATATTAGTCTATAAGCACTTTCTTAGTTATTACATCATTACCATTTCTTATTTCTAAGAAATAAACACCTGTAACTAGATTGCTTCTGCTTATAGCGATTGTTCTATTTCCGTCAGTATTTGATTTAGTAACAAATACTCTTCCGTTTATATCGAATAAGCTTATATCGTTAATTAATTTTTCGCCAGTAGCGAGTGTAATCCTAATATTATCTTGATCTACTGCCACATTATATTGGCTGTCAAATTCA
>JAUHXN010000131.1 GCA_030426865.1 bacterium
TAAACTTGGCTCTCTCTGATAGAGGAATCTCTGCACTAAAAAGAGCTGGAATAGACGAACTTATAATGAAAGAAGTGATGCCAATGAAAGGCAGATTAATCCACAGTATAAATGGGGATAAATCACTACAGCCATATAGTGGACGCGAAGGCGACCACATTAATTCTGTATCTCGTGGTGGACTTAATATGAAGTTAATGGACGCTGCCGAAGCAACAGGTAAAGTTACATTCGAATTTGGTGTTGGGTGCAAAAGAATAGATTTTGACAATAATATAATAACATTAGAAAATGAAGCTAAAGAGTTAAAAAAAGTTAATTTCGAAACTATAATCGGTGCAGATGGTGGTGGTAGCTACGTAAGATTGGCATACCAACTAGGTGGTATTCGCAGATTTAACTTTTCGCAGCAGTTCTTGGACCATGGATACAAAGAGCTAGTAATCCCCCCTACTTCTGATGGTGGATTCAGAATAGCTAACGATGCACTTCATATATGGCCACACGGTACATTTATGATGATAGCATTACCTAACCTTGATGGAAGTTTCACTTGTACACTTTTTATGCCGTTCGAAGGTAAGAATGGCTTCGAAGATTTGGATAGTGAGGAGAAAGTACAATCGTTTTTTGAGGAATACTTCCCTGACGCTTTACAACACATGCCTACACTTATGGAAGATTTCTTCACTAATCCACATGACAAACTTGGCACTATAAAGTGTTTCCCTTGGGCGATTGAAGATAAAGCACTACTAATAGGTGATGCTGCACATGCTGTCGTACCGTTCTATGGACAAGGAATGAACGCATCATTCGAAGATTGTAGAGTTTTGGACGAATTGCTTGATAAGCATAATGATGACTTTGGTCTTACTTATACGGAATTTGAGCAAGTTCGAAAAGCAAATGCCGATGCAATAGGAGACCTAGCAGTACAGAATTACTATGAGATGAGAGACCACGTAGCTCACAAGGATTTCCAAATCAAAAGAGACATAGAAGTAGATTTGGAAAAGACAACTGACTATAATTCTAAGTACTCACTTGTAACTTTCTGCGATAATATTGGTTATGCAGAAGCAAAGAAAAGAGGAGAACTACAAGATGAGTTTTTACTTGATTTGATAGATAAAGGTGAACACATTGGTAAAACATCTGACGAAATTTTAGAACTCATAAATAAAAATATAAAAATATAATGATTCATATTCCTGACCATATAAAAGTATTAAAACCATATAAATCTGGCAATCAAGTAGGTAAACAAATCTCTAGAGAAGATTTCAAGAAGCTAGTAAATCTAGCGTCAAATGAAAATCCTTTAGGAGCTTCACCCTTAGCAATAGAGGCGATAAAAAATAGTGTAGAAGACATAGCTGTTTATCCAAACCCTTCTGCTCCAGATTTGGTTAATGCTATTTCAAAACATTTCAATAAGCCACCAGAATGTATTATCACTGGCAGTGGTTCTGATTCTATCATAGCGGATGTTTTCAAAGCATTCACAGTGGAAGGTCAGGAGATAATAATGGCTGATGCTACGTTTATTGGTGCTTTTGTGAATGCTAATAAACTAAATAGAACCATAGTCAAAGTACCTTTGAAATCTGATTATTCTTATGATCTGAAAGCTATGCTCAAAGAAATAGGTCGTAGCACCCGAATTATTTACTTGGCAAACCCTAATAATCCGACTGGTGTTATGGCTACAAAAAGTGAATTCGAAGAATTCATGAAAGAAGTACCAACTGACGTATTAGTTGTATTAGATGAGGCATACTATGCTTACTCTGGTGAGTACGACGATTGTCCTAATGGTCTAGATTACGAATGCAGTAATCTAATTGTACTCAGAACAATGTCGAAATCATACGGATTAGCAGGCATTCGAGTTGGATTCGCCTTTGGACCCAAAGAACTAATAGACTATATGTATAGGGTTAAATTACCTTTTGAACCAAATATATTAGCGCAAAAAGCAGCAGTTGCTGCACTCGAAGATTCCGACTTCATAGAAAGAACAATAGATACAAATAAGAGAAATTTAGCTAAATTGAAAGAGTTTTTCGGCAATGCTGGTATAAAACATACTGATGGCAAAGCGAATTTCACAATGATAGAACTAAAAGATGGTGATACAGCGAATAAATTTGCAGCCGAATCGCTAGAACAAGGTTTTGTAGTAAGACCATTAGGTATGTTTGGGCTTCCCAATTGTATTAGAATTAACTCAGGCACAGACGCACAAACTGATAGAGCAATAGAAGTATTTGAAAACGTATTAGCGAAATTAAAATGAAAAAAATAATAGCATTATTAGCAGTTTTGACAATTTTATTTTCTTGTAAACAAGTAAAAAAAGAAGAAAGTGAAAAAGCCGTAGTCGATTCAACAATAGGTATAATAGATAATAGCCGAATTGGTATTGTTGATGAAAACCTAGACCACGAAGGCAGTTTCGAAGGCAAAATAACTTTTCAAGTTATAATTCAAACTACTGCAGATAAAAATAAATATAGAACTCTCAAGGAAGTTTTTGGTGATACGGTCATACATACTTTTAGCAAAGGCAGATATGCTATGCAATATGTAGATGGTAAAATAGAATATATAAAGTATTTACGTGATAATAATCAATATAGAAAAATGTTATGGTTAGACACTCTTTATTTTCAAGATGTAGCTATAGAAAACTCGACTCTTTACTCCGTGTTAGAAGAAGATACTGATTTCAAAGTATTGGGTAGAGATTTAAAGATGGTAAGTATAATAACTGATTCTTATAAAAAGTACTATTATTATGATCCGAATATGTATATGAATCCAGAATATTTTAAAAAGCATACTTTTGGATATGAAAATAAGTATTATGAGAAAGCTAAGGCCCCTTATATTTATGCTGAAATAGAATATGATGATCTGAAGATAATACTCAAGCCAATATCTATTAAAGAAATGAAAATTGAAGATAAATTCTTCAAATTGCCGAATTATGTAATCAAAACTTCACCAACTATGGGGGGATAATGGTAAGAAATGTACTATTTTTATTTTTTGTATTACCTGTAATTCTATTTTCTAAAAATATCCATTTAGAAAAAGGTATTGAATTTTGTAAAAAAGGAAACGTAGATTCTGCTTTATATCATTTGAATATAATCGGTGATGAAGTTACTATAGAGACTTCTTTAGAAGATATATTTAACAAGAACTATTATACTGCTAAGTGCTACGACCATATAGAAGCAAATAAATCAGCAGAATATTATTACTTAAAAGCTATTAGCATAATGGATAGTGCTGAGTTTGATAATGTAAATATATACTTAGATTTATCTAATTTTTACCAGAGAATACACAACTACGTGGGTTCTAATAAATATCTGAAAAGATATTATGAAATAGAACTTGGAAGGTTAGGTCAAGAAGCTATGACAGCATCTGAAAACGAAGCCCTAATTGACTCGCTAGAAACAAAGGTTAGTAATCTAGTTGACAATGAAAAGAAACTAGAATCAGATATTCGACTTCTTATAGTATTGATATCAGTGTTTGGGGTTGGGTTCCTCGTTTCTCTTTTCATTAACTTTAGGTCGAGAAACAAAAAATAAAACGAATATAAAACTAAAAAAGCAGGATGACATCCTGCTTTTTTTTATTCTTTTTTTCTCTAATTATCTATAAGAATTGAGCAAAGCTTACTATACTTTTCTTTTTATGAGTTAGATTAGATTCTTTGAAAGCTATTTCTCTAGTTTCCCTTACTTCTTCACTTCTTTTGATATTGAATAACATTAGGTTATCTATTTTCAATTTAAGTAATTTTAGAGATGTCAAACTCTCTTCCATTTGTTCACGAATAATAGTATTAGCGTTAGCAATCACTTTACCATCTTTCTCGAACAAATTAAAATAATAGTTGATTCCACTTTCTAGATTTTCAGCAAAAGTTTTCAAGTATTTTTGCTCTTTTTCAGTTGGAGTTCTAGCAGCTTCACTAACTTTATTTTTTAGATAATCTATATACAAATTCAGTTCTTTTACAAACATATGAGGACGATCTAATCGAGAGATTATATTCTTTCTTCCGTATATATGACCAATCATATCGGTCATACTAATTAGCTTGTCGTAATAAGCCATATTAGGCCCAGGACATATAGATACTCCTGCTCCCTCTACTCTTGTTTCTAAGCCATGAGCTATTAGTGCTGTAGTTCCAAGACCAACACATGTACATGATCTATCAACAACTTTATTATACTCAAACTTATAATCATTCTCTGGTAGATTTTGTTGCTTTAAAGATTCTATTTTCAATCTTTGATATTGTCTCGATGCAGTACATATTGCCTTATCACCAAATTCTTTATTAAGTTGAACATATCCTTTAGGACATGAACTACCTGGGCGACCTTTTTTAAGGTTTTCATCTCTTTCTTGATCTTTGGTATTACCTCTCATACTATTGAAAGGAACACCTAGAGGAGAAATACCACTTAGATATAAATCTTTTTCTTTAGCTTTGACTAATTGAGCTCTAGTATCATTATCTACAGTTGTAACAGAAGGAACAAGTAAAAATGGAGTACCCCATCCTATTGAATCCATTCCATAATAATCTAGTAAGAAATTGTGTTCTTCTGAAGTACCGACACCACCTTGAGCAGTTATTCGCATATCTAATTTAACTTTCGGTATTGTCTTCTCTTTTCTTTCTAGTGCAGATTCTAAAACACTATAAACATCATTGTAAAGTTCTTCTCTTCTTTCTTTGAATTCTTCTAGAGCAGGGCCAAGTAAGAACCCGTCCGTAGCAAATGCATGTCCACCACAATTAAGTCCTGACTCTATTCTGTATTCTGAAACCCAAATACCTTTTTTAGCAAGGTACTTACCTTGTATTAGTGCAGAGCGATAATCACTCACTTTAAGAATAATCTTCTTGTTTATCTCGCCATTTTCATTTGCATAGAAATCATCAAAATTTTCCATATAAGAAAATAAACGAGGATTCATACCAGCAGATAGGACAATACTAGATTTTAAGTTACTAAGAGCATAGCCACGCAATGCAGCATGGGCATCGTTGTATTCTACAGGTAATTGCTCTTTTTTAACATAATTTTCTTTGTCAACTTTGGTCATAATATTGACATCAATACTACCCATTTTGACATTATTTTCTATCCAAGATTTAAGTTCACTAATATCTGAAACCTTTGCCAATAACTCATTAAACTCTTGTTTAAGTTTAGATGTTTCTGGTAATAGTTTGAAATACTCTTTTAGCTCTTTTCCTTGGTTATTAGTTACGTCTTTTAATTTCTCAAATTTCTTTTCAGCGAATTCATTTATCAAATTCAGATAAGCCGTTATACGTCTGGCACGCAGATCCTCGGCTTTCTTTGTAATTTCTTCGTAAGGAACACTGAATTTCTCACTATACATTTTGCGCAATCTCTCTAAAAGCATATCATCTACTAAAGAGATGACAGAGTCAATCCCAAGATGAGCAACTTTGAGCGGAGTGTCAATAGTGAATCCAATTCCCATTACGGGTATATGAAATGAATGTGGTTTTGCCATAAAATTTTACTTTAAATATTTCTCAAATCTAACTTTAAGTCTATACAGTAATAGATCAAATTATACTTTCCTAACGAGTAAAAGCGAAAATCAGTTTATTTTATCCGATTATTTTTCCTGAATTAAACTATATAAGTCACAATATTAGTGAATAATTTACGAAAATTATATACAAATTACAAATGAATCCGTAAGAATTAATAATAGAATTCTAATGATTAATTAAGGTCAAAGTTAAACATCCAGTTAACTCCGAATTTATCTGTCGCCATACCAAAGTATGCGTTCCAAAATGTTTCTTCGAGCGGCATAGTTATTTTACCACCTTCAGAAACGCCTGCAAAATACTTTTCAGTCTCTTCTTTCGAACTAGTCCCAACTGATAGTGTGATATTATTACCTACATCGCAACCACCAAATGCCGGATGTGAATCGCTAGCCATAATCACTATTGAGTCGTTTACTTTATAAGTTGCATGCATAACTAACTTTTTTTGGTCATCAGTAAACTCTACACCATCCATTGGTGGGGCTTCTTCAAATCGGCTAAACTCTACTATTTCACCACCGAATATAGATTTGTAGTAATTCAAAGCTTCTTCTGCATTTCCGTTAAATGTTATGTAAGGTATTAATTGATTCATATTTTTCTCTTCATTAACTAAACTTTAAAAAATACAAAATAACTTTTATTAAATTTATTTTCAAATTAATCTACTATTAGTAAAATCCAATTTAGAATAATCAGGATCTATTTATCCTTTATAAATCAGAGTATGTTTAATCAACTGGAATTTTTTGTCTTGTCCTTCTATTTTTGACCACCTTTCTAGTTCGCTTAGATTGAATTTGTGTTTATGCGCTACCATTTGGGCTTGTATTAGTGATTGATTGTCATTCCAAAAATAGTACCCAGCTAATCTATCTTTTATACAATCCGTAACAGAGAGTAAAAACAATCTACCGGTATTAAATTCTAATGTGCTGTATTCATTAACAGGTTCACTTCCAATTGATAACGGTCCTTTGGGGAACTCAACAATAAACTTATATTTATCACTTTTAAAGTATCCGTTTTCAAGAGTAAAGCCAATTTCAGACATTATCTTTTTGAAATCTGTTGTATGATTTGAGAATAACTCTATAAAATCTAAATCATTCGATTGATATATATTATTAGTATAAACGCTTACACATCCACCACCAGAAAGAATACAACGAAAACCTTTTATATCAAGATGCGTACAAACAAGAGCTGCTAGTTCTTGATAGGTGAGCTCAGTCATAGCGCTTTACCTTTTCTTCTTGGTCTTCTTCTATTATTAATCAATTTTTCATAGATTTCGTCTGGTAGAAACATAAATGTTTTCTCTATGAGTGCTGATAGCTCTTTTAAGAAGGGGTATCGCGGATTGAGTTTGTAAATTATCGTTCGCCCTTTTGATTCGGAGAATAGAATCCCATTCTTCTCCAAATTGTCTAACTGGTTCTGAATTGGGCTAAGTGAAGTCTCATAAAACTCTGATATTTCACGAGCATAACCTTCGTTGCGTGCGACTATGAACTGCAAGCAACGCTCTTTATTTATATTACCAAGTATCCCTTCTATCACTATTGACCTAAATATTAGTGCTTATAACCTATATATTAGGTCGAAACTAATAATTATTTATTTTAAATACAAATAATTTCACACCCTCTCAATCTTGAAATGGTGAACCTTATGTTTTTGGTCTTGTAACCTAATACCAGCAGTTCCATCGGGTAATATAACAATATTAGCGCCTACTGTCATTGTTATAGTCTCGAATTTTGGATGGTCGTAAACCTTTGCTTCGAATTCCTCTGCACTCTCACCAAATACTGCTCCTTCTTTATCAATACCTAGCTTTCCCCTAAGACTATAACCGAAATACTCCATAGTATTTATTGGTTGTATAGCCGATGGATATAGTGTCTCACCTTCTTTAGACGCATTAGGATAAACTACCTCCAACATAGGCGGTAAAACTAAGTTGTTTCCATTTACATCTACTTTAAGTGGTTCTTTATTGATAAAATTGGTCAATATTTTTTCCTTCGAGTTGAAAGAATACATAAGCGAACTGAACAA
>JAUHXN010000433.1 GCA_030426865.1 bacterium
CCCTGAAAATCATTTGGTATATGTCCTACCACTTTCAGTCCTACTTTTTCAGCTTCATCTACTATTGCAGTAAATGTTTCTATATTTAGTTGGGAATATACTTTTATTAACTCATATCCCTCTGCTTTTACTAGTCGAACAGTTTGTCTTCCATCTTCTGCCGTGTTTGCTATTCTTCCTGATTCGTTTCCACCATTAATAAGAGCAGCTAATGCTATTCGAGGACCAATCACATTTCCTTTTACTATTTCATTACGTTGTGCGAAATTATCTATTCTAGCATTCAAGTCAAGAATTGTAGTTACACCATTAGCTACATACAGTGCCATAATATTTTGGTTATCAACATAAAAGGTATTTCCTTTAGTTGGATAAGACTCTCCAAAATCAATATCTGCGAATCCATGGACATGCATATCTATCAATCCAGGTATCAACCATTTACCTTCACCATTAATAATAATAACGTCATCTGTTACTTTCTTATTGATAGATAGTATTCTATTATCTTTAACAACTACATTAGCATTTCTGATAATTATGTTATCTTCAGTCATAGGTATAATATTAACATTCTTTATTAATATCGGCTTCTGTGATGCTTCACTTTTAAATTGTGCTTCTAAAGTAAAAGAAACTAAAAGAAAAACTGTGGTTATTATCACTTTTATCATAATATTATATTTTTTATTTATTTGAAACTTAATTTAATATTTCAACCACAACTTAAAAAACCTAATCAGTGGTTTCAAATAACAAAACTTATGTTTCTGTAATTCTTTCATAAATCAACCAAGTTGGGTTTAAATAATCAATCTATCTAATATGTTGTTTTCTTGAATTAGATCAAATCTGGGTTAATTGTGTGCCTAAATGGACTACAATACATATAGAATGATATGTAGTTTATATGAATTGTAGTAATTTTGGATTTACCCTATATATAAGGTAATAACTTTCAAAAAAAATAATAAAACATAAATATAAAATATATATCTAAATCAACAACAATTACAACTTATAAATCCATACCTTACCATCATAAACAAAACTAACTAACATCTTTTTTTACAAAGAAGAACATCTAAATTACTAGATGTACTTTCATAAACAAGATAACTTTTATAACCTTCATTATAATGATACATACCTGAACAAATAGAAGTAACTACATCATTACTACCTAATCTATTATCATCTAAACATTCCAAATTAATTTCTATTTCTTCTAGTAACTTCATTTTAGAATCGTATGTTACTTTCTGCATCTCCTTTTTTACATATGATGATTCCAAAGCTAATTTAATTTCTTCTATTATATTCTTCTCTAACAAACCTTTATATGTAAGTAAATCTTTTATGTCTAGTTCAGTAGTAACAAAATTAAAAGTATCTTTAAATAGAAAGTTATTCAGATAAGACATATTATATCTCAACAGTAAAACAGGAAAACTACTATTAGATAAATCATCAAAAGTTAGGTATTTTTTCTTGTTTTTCTTGTTTTTCTTCTTTTCTTTTACAACATCGTTCTTTTTAAATAACCTTCTTTCCCATTCTTCTATATCATCATTAATTTTATATAGTTCTGAAAGAAATTCTACATCTATTA
>JAUHXN010000132.1 GCA_030426865.1 bacterium
AGGTACTGGTGGAGCAGGTAAGTCATCTTTGATAGATGAATTAGTAAGACGTTTTTTAATGGACTTCGAAGATAAATCAATTGCAGTAATTTCTATTGACCCTTCAAAAAGAAAGACAGGTGGTGCATTACTTGGCGATAGAATTAGAATGAATTCTATCAACAATGATAGAGTTTATATGCGTTCCCTTGCTACAAGACAATCAAATCTAGCAATGAGTAAACACGTACAACATGCAATTGATATTTGTAAAGCTGCTGATTTCGATATGATTATTGTAGAAACTTCAGGAATAGGGCAATCTGATACGGAGATAGTCGAACATTCAGATGCTTCTATGTATGTAATGACAGCAGAGTATGGAGCTGCAACTCAGCTTGAAAAAATAGATATGCTTGATTTTGCTGATGTTATAGCAATCAATAAATTTGACAAACGTGGCTCACAAGATGCACTTAGAGATGTAAAGAAACAATTCAAAAGAAATCATTTATTGTTCGATACTCCAGACGAAAAGATTCCAGTTTTCGGTACTATTGCTTCCCAATTTAATGATCCTGGCACTAATGTACTTTATAAGAATCTTATAAATACTTTAGTTGCGAAAACAGGAGTTGAGCATCTGACTAGTACATTTGAGATTTCAGAAGAAATGTCTAAAAAGATATTTATTATACCACCTGATAGAGTTCGTTATTTATCTGAAATAAAAGAGAGTAGCGCTCAATATGATGAATTCGTGGAAAAGCAAAGTACAATTGCTAGAAAAATGTATCAGATTAAAGGTACAATAGATATAATAAATGATTCTATTGGAGAGAAAAAAATCAAGGTTGAGGAAGAAGACGGTGTTGTAACTGCTATAGAAACTAAAAAAGAAGCACCTGGGTATTTGAATGAATTAATAAATGAATTCAAAAAACTAGGTACTCAACTCGATCCCGAATGTAAAAAAACAATAGACGATTGGGAAAATACAGTAGCAAGGTATAAAGCTGATAAATATCAATTTAAAGTACGAGATAGGATAATAGAACAGGATTTATATACTGTTTCTCTTTCTGGTACAAAAGTTCCAAAGATTTCCTTACCTAGATATAAAGATTGGGGTGATATACTTAGATGGGTATTGACTGAAAACGCCCCTGGTTTCTTCCCTTATTCAGCTGGTGTATTTCCACTCAAGAGGGTAAATGAAGATCCTACTCGAATGTTTGCAGGTGAAGGTGGACCAGAGAGAACGAATAGACGATTCCACTATGTTTCCTCAGATATGGAGGCTAAGAGATTATCTACTGCCTTCGATTCAGTTACGTTATATGGCGAAGACCCAGACCACAGACCAGATATATATGGTAAAATTGGAAATTCTGGTGTAAGTATAGCAACATTGGATGATGCTAAAAAACTATATTCTGGTTTCGATTTATCAAGTCCAATGACTTCTGTCTCAATGACTATCAACGGTCCTGCACCAATGTTACTAGGATTTTTTATGAATGCTGCTATAGATCAGCAATGTGAGATGTATATAAAATCCAATGGTTTAGAAGAAGAAGTTGAGAATAAAATTAATGCAATTTACAAGGAAAAAGGTATAGCCCGACCAACTTATAATGGCGAATTACCAAAGAGTAATAATGGTTTAGGTCTTATGTTATTGGGTGTAACAGGAGATGAAGTATTAGACAAAGAAGTCTATGAAAAAATCAAAGCTGAAACTTTAAGCAAAGTTCGTGGAACTGTACAAGCTGATATACTAAAAGAAGATCAAGCACAAAACACATGTATATTTTCAACGGAGTTCGCACTCAGAATGATGGGAGATATACAACAATACTTTATAGATAATACAGTTAGAAATTTCTATTCTGTATCTATTTCTGGTTATCACATAGCAGAAGCAGGAGCAAATCCCATAACGCAATTAGCGTTAACTCTATCAAATGGATTTACTTATGTCGAGTATTATTTGAGTCGAGGAATGCATATTGATGACTTTGCTCCAAACTTATCTTTCTTCTTTTCGAATGGAGTCGATCCAGAATATTCTGTTATTGGTAGAGTAGCTAGAAGAATATGGGCTAAAGCTATGAAGTATAAGTATGGGGGAGACTCACGTTCTCAAAAATTGAAATACCATATCCAAACTTCAGGACGTTCACTTCACGCACAAGAAATTGCCTTCAATGATATTAGAACAACATTGCAAGCACTTTACGCTATATTTGATAACTGTAATTCATTACACACAAACGCTTATGACGAAGCAATTACAACTCCAACAGAGGAAAGTGTAAGAAGAGCAATAGCAATACAGATGATTATCAATAAAGAATTAGGATTAGCAAAAAATGAAAATCCAATTCAAGGTTCATTTATTATTGAAGAGCTTACTGATTTGGTAGAGCAAGCAGTTTTAACTGAGTTTCAGAGTATTTCTGAAAGAGGCGGTGTGCTTGGGGCAATGGAGAGAATGTACCAACGTTCTAAAATCCAAGAAGAGTCTATGTACTACGAACATAAGAAACATAGCGGTGAGTTGCCTCTAATTGGTGTGAATACCTACTTAGACCCGAATGGCTCTCCAACGATTGTACCCAAAGAAGTTATTCGATCAACAACTGAAGAAAAAGAATATGCTATCACAACTTTAAATCAATTTAAAGAAAGAAATAAATTGGTAGCAAATGACGCTATTAAGAAATTGAAAAAAGCTGCGATTGAGAATAGAAATACATTCGAGGAACTAATGGATGCTACAAAAGTTTGTTCATTAGGTCAAATCTCATCTGCTCTTTATGAAGTTGGTGGTCAGTACAGACGTAATATGTAGGAATAAAGTCAGTTTTTCAACAAATCATTGTGTTTAATGAAAAATAGATTTATTTTATAATAATAAAATGAAGTTAAATTAAGATTGATATTTATATGTTCGAATTTGGAATAAAAAATATAGCATTTCTAGTAATATTTGTAATGGCTGCACTGTTCTTTGCTAAGAATGTAAGTCGATTAATTAGTTGGCTTAAACTAGGGAAGGAAGACAACAGGTTTGATAATATAGGCGCTAGAATTAAACAAACATTGATAGTTGCTATAGCACAAAAGAAGATATTACGAGATAAAAAAGCTGGGCCAATCCATGCTGGTATTTTCTGGGGCTTTTTAATACTATTATTCTCTGCTGCTAACTCTGTACTAACTGGTTTCGGCATAATAAATATTTTCAATTACTTAGGTCCAATTTATAGTATTATTACTATTCTAACAGATATCTTTATTGCATTGATAATTCTTGCAGTATCAGGTGCAATTTATAGACGTTATGTTCTTAAGATTGAAAGATTACCAAAAGATAAAGATGAAAAAATTGAAGCTTTTGCAATACTATTGACTATATTTTTCATTGTAACATCTTTATTATTCGAAAATGCTGCAATGATAGCAATGGGTACGCATCCTTCTTGGGCTGTAAATCCATTGGCTTCTACACTATCTACAGTCATCAGTCCTTCTATTGCACCAATTATATATAATGTTGGTTGGTGGCTGCATATTATTCTTATACTTGCATTTATGAACTTTCTTCCGTATTCTAAGCATTTACACGTACTTACCTCAGTTCTAAATGTATTCTTTTCTAATTTAGGACCAACGAATAAGTTAGAAGATATTGATTTTGAAGATGAAACTGCTGAAAAATTTGGTGTAGTTGATATTGATGACCTTTCATGGAAGACAATAATGGACGGCTATACATGTACACATTGTGGACGTTGTACTAGTGTATGTCCAGCGAATCAAACTGGTAAGCTATTAGATCCAAGAGAAATAATCGTTCAAATTAGAAATAGAACAGAAGATGTAGCTCCTATAATGATAAAACAAAAAGAAGCTACTTCTGCAGGTACAGAATATCAACCTACTGAAGAAGAACAAGCAATTCTCGACAAAAAATTAGTTGGTGATTATGTAAAACCTGAAGCACTTTGGCAATGTACAACTTGCTCTGCTTGCATGGAGGAATGTCCAGTTAATATCGAACATGTACCTGCAATCGTTGGTATGAGACGCTCATTAGTAATGATGGAAGCAGATTTCCCTCAAGAACTAGGTGGCGCTTTTAATAATATTGAAAATAATGCAGCACCTTGGGCCTTCCCACAAGAAGAAAGAGCTGATTGGGCTGAAGGAATGGATGTCCAAGAAGCCGCAAATAAACCAGAATTTGATATATTATTTTGGGTAGGATGCTCTGGTAGTTTTGATGATAGATCAAAGAAAATTACGCAATCTTTTGCAACTCTGATGAATACAGCAGGAATAAACTTTGCAATTCTTGGAAAAGAAGAATCTTGTACTGGTGACCCAGCCAGAAGAGGTGGGAATGAGTATTTAGCGGATTCATTTGTAAAAATGAATATTGAAACTATGGGTGCATACAATGTTAAAAAAATAGTCACAACTTGTCCTCATTGTTTTAATACACTTAAAAATGAGTACCCAGAACAAGGTGGTAATTATGAAGTAATTCACCACTCAGAATATTTAGAAAAATTAATTGAAGAAGGAAAATTACCTTTCAACCACGATATAAAGAAAGAACTTAGTGTAGTAATGCACGATTCATGTTATCTTGGAAGATTGAATTCTAATTATGATTCTCCAAGAAATACAATTAAAAGTATTCCAGGACTTACTGTATTAGAACCAGAACGAAACAAAGATAAAGGATTCTGTTGTGGGGCTGGTGGGGCTAGAATGTTTATGGAAGAAACAGAAGGTAAACATATCAACATAGAACGTACAGAAGAATTATTGAGTACAGGAGCTAAGACAATAGCTCTTAATTGCCCATTCTGTATGACTATGATTAATGATGGGGTTGGAAGTACGGGAGCAGAAAATATACAAGTTAAAGATATTTCAGAAATACTTTTAGAACACATAGAAGCTAACCATAAGGATTGATATGTCAGTAAAGAATATAATTGGTGCTTTATTTATCCTGTTTGGGATTGGTTATTTATTGAATGCTTTTGATGTATTAAATTTTAATATTGGATATTTCTTCTATAAATGGTATCCATTGCTAATTATATTGTTTGGTATCCATCTATTATCGAATAAGAAATTTATATTTGGTTCTATTGTTTCTATTTTTGGTTTATTATTACAACTTGAACAACTAAATGTAGTTGATGTAAATATTTGGCAATTAGTATTTCCTTTTGCACTTGTAGGCATTGGCGTTAATATGATAGTCAAGAAGAACAAACATAGTACAAGAACTTTAAATGATTATAACGTTGAAAAGAACTTCGAGATAAATAATGTATTTAGTAGCGATGAAAGAAATGTTAATTCTACTTCTTTAGAAAGGGGAGAAGTATTCTCTTTATTCGGAAGTGCAACAGTTGACATGTCTAATTCAATAATATCTGATAATAATTTTTATTTAGAAATGACAGCGATTTTCGGTTCAATTGATATTAGATTACCAGAGGATTGTAGGATAGAGTTAAAAGGAACTCCTATATTTGGGAGTATAGATGATAGATCTAAAGCTAATCCTATTTCCTCTAAGAAAGTAGTTCTAGATTGTACTTGTGTCTTCGGTGGAATTGATATAAGAAATTAATTGTAATTACTGATATTACAAGCGTTTAAACCGAGTTTTATAGAAATTTTTGTCCTGTTTCTAGATACCCAATCGTAAATCGGATTTGCTATAAATACTATAACAGGGTTACTCAGTATATAACCAAGAGCTTTGTAAATACCTCGCATTCTCTTCATTGTTTCGAATACTCCCTTAGAACGGTTATATAGCTTACCATCTTTAGTTAATAGGAATAGTGATTTAGAAGTTCTTTCTTCGTTCAATTCATTATGTAAATCTTTGAGATTTAATATTTGATATGGTTTAACATCTATTGAATTATCAATAGAATGCTTAAGTACAAACTCTGATGAATAAGTACAAATTCCACAATCTCCATCAAATATTAGTAAATCATTCATTTTATAGCACTATCCGCAATATCCCTACGATAATATTTATTTTCGAAGTGTATTCCTTCAGCTAAATTATAGGCATTCTCTTTTGCTTCTTTTAGAGTACTAGCAACTGCAGTAATTCCAAGTACCCTACCACCGTTATTTACTATCTTGTCATTTTCGACTTTAGTCCCCGCATGAAATATATACTTATCCTTTAATGAAGAATTATTCTGAAGCCCTTTGATTTCAAATCCTTTATTGAAATTCTCAGGATAGCCATCTGAAGCTAGTATTACAGTACAAGCAAATTTTTCATTCTTTATACTTATACTGCTTTTCTCAATAGCTCCTCTAGCTGCTGTAAAAAATAAGTTTGCTAAATTACCATCGATAAGTGAGAGTACAGATTGTGTCTCAGGGTCTCCAAATCGTACGTTGAACTCTATTACGTATGGCTCATTTTCAACTATCATTATACCAACGAAAAGACAACCAACAAAACTGTTTTTACGTGACTTCATTCCTAAGAGAACTTGTTTTACAATTTTTTCACGGACTTTTTTAATAATTGCATCATTCACAAATGGTGTTGGGCTAAATGAACCCATTCCTCCAGTATTAAGGCCAAGATCACCATCTTTAGCTCTTTTATAGTCTTGTGAAGCTGGTAGTAAAACGAAATCACTACCGTCACAAATTGCAAAAATAGATGCTTCCACACCATCTAAATATTGTTCTATTACTATCTTCTTACTTGCTTCGCCAAATTTCCCTTCAAAAAAATCTTCTACAATCTTCTTTGCTTCTTCTTTATTATCAGTGATATATACACCTTTGCCTCCAGCTAACCCATCAGCCTTTATTACTATAGGCATATCACTTTTATCAATATATCTACCACAATCACTAATATCTTTAGCTTCAAATGTCTTGTATTTAGCAGTTGGTATATCGAATTCATCCATAAACTCTTTTGCAAATGATTTAGAAGATTCTAATTGAGATGCATATTTACTAGGACCAAAACAATTTATATTATTTTGTCGTAGTGTATCAGCTATTCCGTCTGCTAGAGGTTGTTCTGGACCTACTACTACTAAATTGACTCTATTGTCTCTACAAAAATTTATAAGTAATTTTTCATCATTAATATCAAAATTCACATTTTCAGCTATTTGAGTTGTACCAGGATTACCCGGATTGCAATAAATTTTATTTTCATTATCTGATTTATGTAAACTTAATGCAAGAGCATGTTCACGCCCTCCGCTTCCTATTAATAAAATATTCATATTTTCTTTTACTTATTTTTGTAATACTTAAGAACAGAAATTAAAGATTTTATTTCACTTTGAATAATGAAATTTAGGGAATTAGAATTATTAATTTAGAGAGTTCTTGTTGAAAAGTAAATCTATTATAGAAGCTATAAACTTAGAGTTACTGACTATTATTTATTAAGTTAGTATAGAAAAAAATGTATAAAAAAATGGTAAAAAAATGGCTAAAAACGATAAGTCGTCAAAAATAGGTGCGGATATAAATCCCGATAAAATTAAAGCTGTCAATTTGGCAATGGATCAGATTGAAAGACAACATGGTAAGGGATCTATTATGAGGTTAAGTGACCAACAAGTTGTAGATGTTGAAGTTATACCTA
>JAUHXN010000133.1 GCA_030426865.1 bacterium
TGAGATTCTGTCTCTGGAACTCGCTGTACTCGGTGAACTCCACTTTCGTATTTCAATGTTCCGTAGGCATCCTCAGCAGTAACTTCCATTATCACTTCCTTGAATCCCCCTTTCTCTCCATGATTAATATTCATTATATCATATTTGAATCCCATAGTCTCAAAAAAGCGTTCGTACATTCTATACAAATCACCTGCAAAGATAGCAGCTTCATCGCCACCAGCACCTGAGCGAATCTCAACAATACAATTCTTATTATCATCTGGGTCTTTTGGTATAAGTAATACTTTTAGATCTTCTTCTAGCTCATCACGTGATTCTTTCAACGATTCATTATCTTCATAAGCTAATTCTTTTAAATCGGGGTCAACTGTTTTATCGTTGATCAATTCATCATTTTGCTTTATATCATCAAGAGTTTTAAGGTACTTTTTCCCAGCTTCTACGATTGGAAGTAAATTTTTATGTTCAGTCGTAATTTTTCTATACTTAGCTTGGTCGTTAACTAGATCAGGGTTCATCAACTCCTTATTGACCTCTTCATACCTAAGTAATATTGACTTTATTTTTTCGTTCATTCTGTTTCCGTTTTATTTTCTTGTACAAAAATAAATATAATTAGCTTCGTTTCAATAAAAAACATCTAATCATTTGGATATTATGTATTTAATTATTAGTTTAGGATTATGCAAATAGGTAACAACATACAAGAAAATTACTATTCTACTCCATTGCCAGATGAGAGCACGAATAGCAATGCACCTAAACCTGAAGAAAAAGCTGTAGTCGAAGCTCCGAAAACTGAAGCTAAAAACGGCTCTCGAGGTCTTCAGAAAGAGGTTTTGGGTATTACTTCGTTAAACCAAACTCAACTCTCTAATAGAGAAACTGCCCAAAAACAACTTAAAAATGGATATTTAGATATAACTATCTAACCTCATTATTCTATTTTATCATTTTAATTTTTTAAAACTCAACATTCTTTATTTTCCAATCAATTATTGGTAAATTCGTATTACTCTTTTTAATTAATAAACTAATAAGATTAAATATGAAATTCGTATCGTTTTTAAATTCGGATAATCAAGAAAGATTAGGCCTTTATATAAATGGCAAAGTAGCTGATTTACAAAAATCTGGTTCGCAATTGGGCATAGATGTACCTAGTGATATTCTTACTCTAATGCGAGGTGGCGATGAAGCGCTCAATAATGCTCGCGAAATTGAGCAACAATTATTAGCTAAAGATTTCTCAGCCGAAACACCTGCTAAAATGTTAGCACCAGTACCTCACCCAACTTCTTGTCGTGATGGATATGCATTCAGACAGCACGTAGCTTCTGCTCGTAAGAATAGAGGTGTAGATATGATTCCAGAATTCGACGAATTCCCAATTTTTTACTTTACTAATCACAATGCAGTTATAGGTGAAGGTGATGTAGAAGTTGAACTAGACCACCTACACAAATTAGATTTCGAGCTAGAGATAGCTGCTGTAGTTGGTAAATATGGTAAAAATGTTCCTGCTGAAGAAGCTGATGATTATATATTCGGTTATACAATTATGAATGACCTATCAGCAAGATTATTGCAAATGGAAGAAATGAAGCTAAACTTAGGCCCAGCAAAAGGTAAAGATTTTGCTACAGTAATTGGCCCTTGGTTAGTGACTCCTGATGAGTTAGAAGAATATAAAATCTCAACTCCTAAAGGCAATATATACAAGCTATCAATGAAAGCGTTCCACAATGGAAAACAAGTATCACAAGGTAACACTAAGGATATTACTTATACATTCGCAGAGATACTAGAAAGAGTATCTTATGGAGTAGAAATCCAACCAGGTGAAGTTATTGGTTCTGGTACTGTTGGTACAGGATGCTATTTGGAACTAAACGGCACTTGGGCAAACGAGGCTAAAGCTAAAGGTGAAGAGTTTACTCCAATCTGGTTACAAGATGGCGATGACATTACTTTGGAAATTACTGGTCTTGGAACATTAAAGAATAAAATAGTTTTATCTAATAATGACTATTCTATATTAGCTAAAAAGAGAAAAATATAATGTACTCAGTAGAGCCAAAAGAACTAGAATTAAGAAAAAGGCACGGTTTCTTATTAGGTGGTATAGCCCCTAGACCTATTGCCTTTGTTTCGACTATTAGTAAAGATGGTGTCAACAACTTGGCACCATTTTCTTTTTTCAACGCATTTGGAGCAAATCCACCGACTATTGCTTTCTCACCGGCAAGACGTGGTAGAGACAATACTACGAAAGACACTTACCAGAATCTATTGGATACTGGTGAATGCGTAGTCCATGCGGTTACATTCGATATAGTAGAGCAGATGAACTTAGCTTCAAGCGAATTTGCTGCTGATGTAGATGAATTCTTAAAAGCTGGATTTACCCCTCTCGATTCTCATTTGGTTAAACCCAAAAGAGTCAAAGAATCACCTTTTCACATGGAGTGCAAACTAATAGACATGGTAGAAATGGGTGGTGGAGCCGGATCGGGGAACTTTGCGATCTGTGAAGTAATCAAATATCACATAAGCGAAGATATAATGACTGACGGTCATATAGACCCTTATAAAATAGATTTGGTCGGTAGAAATGGAGGCAACTATTATACACGTGCTAATGGGGATGCCTTATTTGAAATTGCAAAACCAGGATTATCAATTGGAATGGGGTACGATAAGCTTCCTGACTACATTAAGAAATCTGATGTTTATACAGCTAACGACCTCGGCAAGATTGCTATGCAGGTAGAGTTGCCCCCTCTAGAAGAAGTAAAAACAAGAATTGGACAAATAGAACTATTAGATGCAGAACCTGAGATGTTCGACAGACACGCTCGATTAGGCGACTATGAGATGATGCTAAAAATTGCACTTTCTTTACACAAGAAAGGTGATAGCAGAAAAATATTCTTCGAAAGAACAGCAAAACTAGCCCTAGACTTTGATGACTTAGACTTTGCACTTGACGTAGTTGTCTATACAGGAAATGAGTTTTAATATTTGTTGAAATTGATATAACAAAGACTGTCTATTAAGACAGTCTTTGTTTTGTAAAGACGTATTGCATACGTCTCAAATCCATCAAACCCTTTAATGCAACGTCACTCAGAGCTAACAAAGTTAGCGAAGAGTCCAGGGAAATATTCTTAAGCACAGATTAGATTGTATTAAAGAGCAAAGAAGTACTGCCTTTGGCTTTAGCCATCGGATAAAAAACTAATCAACGGCTCAGCTGTATCTGTGAACTTCCCCAATTTCCTTTATAATTATACTTCAGAAAATAAACACCAGAAGTAAATTCACTCAGATCTACTTGAATTACACCTTTATTAGGTGATATTTCTAATATTATATTCCCATTCATTTCAGCAATCAAAAGATGATCAAAATCTTCATCAAGCTCTATAGTCAAAGGACCTTCCGTAGGATTAGGGTAAACTTTGATATAGTCTGATATATCTTTGTAATCAATAGGATTAATTTCTACCTCGTTTGTATTAACTGCAACAATACTTATTCTACAAGAATTTTTTAAAGTCAATAAGTCTGCAAAGTTTTTTCTAGATTCAATCGAGTCTTGCTGTTCTTTAGTTTCCGCCCTTTTCAACTTTTTACTTCTAGTTAATGTATTACTAGCGCCCCAACCACGACCTTGTATCTCTGATGAAGAGAAAGTAGTAACAGAGCCGATTTCATAAACATCAACTATTCTATCATAATAAAAATAACAACCACTAGTGACAAACCCATCCAATTTATAAGATTTTCTAAGTGTATCTCCAGCTTCAATACTAATAGTATCAAGAATAGAGCTATATCCAGCATAAGAGATCTTAATAGTATAAGTCCCTTGAGATAAATGTGGAACTAGACCAATTCCATTAGGTTTCACATAAGCCCCCTTCTTCGTTCTAGCTATAAGTATAGAAGCACCAATTGCAGGGTTTCCATTTCCGTCCATTACTTTAGCTTCGAATGCTCCACCTGGTCTTCCAAAACAAGAGTTACCAACATTAACAACTCCAGATGATTGTGTGATAATAGAAGCGATACCTGTACTACGGTCTATAGTATTATTACTATCAGTATCATCATTTGAGTACATTGGTAGAGTTACTAATAGTAATAGGATTGCGAGTAGGTTTAATTGCTTTTTCATCTTGTCCTCCTTTGTGGTTAAATTCGCTTTAAGATATAGACACAATGAGGAGCAGATTGGTTACAAAGTAGGTGTGTTTTATGCATATTATGTTTTCGTTTGAGGTTTAACTTTAAACACCCATACCTTCAGCTTGGCAATCCCGTCAGCCAAGCATTACGTGTATGTCCACTATTTTAAAAGAGCTTGAATTCTTCTATCTCTCTTTCAAAAAAACTTCCATTCGCAGCCAATTCAAGAGTAGATATTTTACCATCTACTATAAATAGTATCGAGCATCCATCAAATTCTATTCCTGAACTTCTTATAGATGGACCATTAAGAAAAGTCTGGTCAGCTAAATCATTGTTTAAAGTTGTTATAGTTTCTGGTAAAAGAATACTAATAAAGAAACCAACTCCTGTATATTCTCTTTCTATTTTGCTTATTGAATCTATTTGATTTGATAGGGATTCATTCTGATATTTACTTTTTATCCATTCCAGGATAGCAAACTCAAGATTGTTTAACATTTTCCATCTCTATTTGGGTTAAATTTCATCTGATAAAATCTCATTATATCTTAAATGATCATTTATTTTTCTCTACTTCGCCCTCGGCTTGGCTCAAGTTAAAGTCTAAAGCCCCATTTTCAGAGGATATGGGGGATTTAGAGACTTATGCACTACACCAGTCAGTGTAGTCAATACGTCTCTACGAATCTACTCTACCCCTCAACTCAAATCGCCCCAATAATCGCGGTCTAAACTGCGGTATTGGATTGCTTCACTTATGTGAAGTGAGTTTATGTTAGCATCGCCGGCAAGGTCGGCTATAGTTCTTGATACTTTTAGTATTCTATCATAGGCACGAGCAGAAAGCCCTAGCCGCTCCATTGCTGTTTGGAGGAGTGATTGCGATGCAGCATCTAGTTTGCAATGCTCTCTTATTAGCTTACTTCCCATATCTGCATTCTTATATACGTTTCTTTGTCCTTCGAATCGAGCAGATTGAACTTGCCTAGCTTTTATAACTCTTTCTCTTATAGCTTCGGATGATTCTCCCTTTCTGTCTGAAGATAACTCTTTATAGTTTACAGCGGGTACATCAACGTGTATGTCTATTCTATCTAGCAATGGTCCAGATATTTTGCTCAGATATCGCTTTATTTGCTGCGAAGTTGAGCTAGATTTATCTATGGACTCGCCGTCTGGTGTTGGGTTCATAGAGCAAACTAGCATAAAGTTAGCAGGGTAATCTATTGTCATCTTGGTACGTGAGATTGTTACTTGCTTGTCTTCTAGTGGTTGTCGCATTACTTCGAGTACGTCACGCTTGAATTCGGGCAACTCATCTAAGAAAAGTACACCGTGGTGTGCTAGTGATATTTCCCCCGGTCTGATATTAGACACTCCACCGCCGACTAATGCCGCATTCGATATAGTGTGGTGCGGAGAGCGGAATGGACGTGTAGTTATCAAAGCCCTCTCTTTACTTAACATTCCAGATACGGAATGAATCTTAGTTGTTTCCAATGCCTCATCGAGAGTTAGAGGTGGCATTATACCTGGTAATCTCTTTGCTATCATGGTCTTCCCACTACCAGGAGGCCCTATCATAAGTAGATTGTGACCACCTGCAGCAGCTACTTCCATTGCCCGCTTTACGTTTTCTTGACCCTTTACATCACTAATATCTAACATAGATATGCTCTGATCAAACTCGAATATTTTCTTTAGGTCAACTTTTCTCGGCTCTATTACTAACTTGCCTTGCAGGAATTGAACAGCTTCTCGTAAATCTTTTATTGGGATTACTTCTATACCTTCGACCATTGCGGCTTCGTCAGCATTTTCTTCTGGTATTAGTATTTGTTTGAATCCTTCTTCTTTAGCTTTTATAGCTATAGACAAAGTACCCCTGACAGCACGCAAACTACCCTCTAGTGAGAGCTCACCAAGTATCAACTTATCTTTTAGGTTTTCTTGGTCTATGACTTTGGTAGAAGCTAATATTCCCAGAGCTATTGGCAAATCGAATGCACTTCCATCTTTTCTAACGTCAGCTGGTGCTAGATTAATTGTTATTTTTTTTAGAGGAAATAAATAGTCAGAATTTTTAATAGCCGCAGAAACTCTTTCGCTTGACTCTTTGACAGATGAACTTGGTAGTCCTACTATAGTTATTTTTGGTAATTGCGAGTCTAGATGACACTCTATCTCAACTAGAAATGCATTTATACCTAAAACTGATGCCGAAAATAATTGTGAGTACATATATTTTGTTATATTCGATTTCTTAGAATAGTTAATATAATAATATATTTTAAAATCGATAAAAAAATTTGACAAGTATGATTACAATACGAGAATTTGTTCAGAATAATGAAAGATTCATAATTGCTCACAGAGGCGCCTCTGGGACAATGATAGAAAACACTATGCCTGCTTTTGAAAAAGCCGTAGAAAACGGTGCCAAGATGCTAGAAGTAGATATACAAGTGTCAATGGATAAGATTCCATTTGCTTATCATGACGCAAACCTAAAAAGAATAAATATAGATCAAGATACTTCCAAACTTTCGTCCTATGAAATCTCGAAAATTAATCTAAGCTTAACGCCTGAGGAAAAAGTATATATACCTAAACTTGAAGAAGTCTTACGATTATGTAAAAGACATGAGGTGTATCTTATTATAGAAATTAAAACTAAAGATGACTGTTCGTTCAATACAGAAGATGTAGATGTAATTTTAGATACTGTAAAATCATTCGGCTATGAGGAAAATTGTCTTTTCGCATCCTTTTGTGTAGATACTGTAAAGTATATAAAAACCAAAGATGAAGATTATAATATAGCATCAATAGCTCTACCTGATAGCACACCCAAAAAGCTACACGAAATCACTGAATGTGATGTATATATATGCTCTATAGAGCAATTGAACGAATCTGTGGTAAACGAATGTAATGAGTTAGGAGTATATCTTGGGGTTTATTCTGCAGATAATGAGCAGCAATTAGAGACATTATTAAAATTCGGGATAAACGCTATAGTAACGAATTATCCCGAACGAATATCTAGTTTACTTGCTGCCAGGGATAATAGTTAAACTAATAATTTCGTCTCCCCTTTTTACATCTATCTTATATTTTAAACCTGCTTTCAGGTCTGCTAGTACGTTTGTATAATCGTATATATTTTTAATGGCTCTATCACCTAAGTGAACGATTATGTCTTCTGCTTGTAATCCAGCCTCGTCTGCTGGGCCACCACTACGAACTCCAGTTAACTTAACACCTTCTACTTCAGCAACATAATCTGGGATTGTGCCTAAGTACACAGAAAAGCCACGTACATTAGTTTGTGCCGCCATTTCTACTTTCTTATATGTAATCTCTGTTTTACCTGATAATATTTCATCTATTATCTTAGTAGAAAACTTCGCAATTCTTACCATCCCTTCTATATTCAAATTCTCTACATCATCTGTAGGACGGT
>JAUHXN010000434.1 GCA_030426865.1 bacterium
AGTAATATTAATACAAAAATAGTAGATATTGTTTTCATATGTCTTCCTCAAGTAATTTTTATTAAAATTTTATATCTATATCTAATTGGCTTAACACATCAATTATAAACTAAGTTACAACAATCAGGAAATATTTGCAATGCTTAACAGCCGACATATTGTTATTTAATAATTTAAATATTGGAAATATATGTAACTTTTATGCGTTTGAAAGCATCTAAGAATAATATTAAATAAAGATAGGGAAATATAATATGATTAGAAGTTTACTGATTGGTATAACTTTGCTAAGTGCGACGCACTTACTCGCTGACACTAAGGGGCTTATAGAAGGAAGTATAAATAAGAAAGTAATAGCAACCTCTCAAAATAAAGTAGAGTATCCTTCGGATTTGGATTTTAATAAAGCTGACCTCAACCAACTTTGGATTCTCAATAAGGGAGTAGAAGGCGGAGAAGGTGGCGGTACTACACTTATGATTACTAATCCGGGAACTACAACTCAATCATTCGATTATAGAAAAGATGGTAACGCTTGGCACTTTATGGTTAACCCTGGGGCTTTAGCTTTCGGCGATACTACTTGGGCTACAGCGCAAGATTATTTTAATGCGAACAGACAAGAAATTAGTGGTGCGTGGTGCGGACCTACTATGTGGCCTTCAGATTTGGATATTTATGCTATAGTTGGTAATCCACCAAATGGTCAACAAAATGGTAGTCACTATGATATGGTTCATCAATCAACTTATTCTAGTGGTATAGCTCATGAATTTGATAATACTTATTGGGTGAATGATGGCAACTTCGGAAATATAACGAAATATAATTTTAATGACGCTCACGTACCTGGGGGACATATTCATATAGATGCCGAGGTATTAAGACACGTAGATGTACCTTATACTATGAACCCGAATGCACCTGCTCACATGGAGATCCGTGGCAACTGGTTATACTATGTGAACCCTGGTGCAAAGACGATAAACAGAATGGATATTACTAGTGGTACTATAGGTAATGACTTATCTGCAACAGCAAATTATGGTGAAGAACTTGCTACATTCGTCGAGGTAAATAATACAACTTGGGAAACTGTAGTTTCTACTGGGTTAGAAAGGCCTTGCGGCTTAGATGTGAGTGATGAATACCTGATTGTTAGCGATAATGCCACCGGTGAAATTATAATATATGATATTGATACTTTTGAAGAATTAAAGAGATTACAAACGGATGCTCTTAGTATCATGGGGATCAAATTTGATACCGAAGGCGATATTTATTATGTCGATCATATAGGTCAGACAGTTAACAAGCTAGAAGGTATGAGTGGTGTAAATATATATACTTCTCAAAACCATTTGAACTATACATTGACGGAGAATACAGTAAATGTTATAGTAGAAAATAACACAGACTCAGAAATTACAATCTCAGTTGCAAGTATAAATGATAAGCTAATAGCAAGTAGCGCAGAGCTTGGTTTCAACTATAATGTTACTACTCCTGAAACTATTGTGCCTATTACTGTTCCAGCTGGTGAGGTTGGTTCATTGCAATTAATAGTTGATATTACTTCAGGTAAT
>JAUHXN010000435.1 GCA_030426865.1 bacterium
TCTAAAAAGGCGGGCTACATTACCGGGCAAGTAGTGTCTATTAATGGTGGACTGTATACGTAATGAAAACAGACCACATATTAGAAGTATTTATTGATAAAGAAACAAGGCTCTGTCTTAGAGTTGAAAAAGAAGGGTTCCCATACATTTACAGAGAGGCGGCTGGAGTTAACTGGAATCAAGAGGGTCGTTATTTATACTCTACTCCTCCTTTAGATTGGACGTATTTAGATTGGTATCGCCATATCTATGACTTAGCATACCAATATGGCTGTAAGCTAATCTTATCTTCTAATACAAAATGGACTAATATACCCAATGAGTTGAAAGAAGATATTTTGGCTCAAAGTAATAACGGTGGGCTGTATACGTAGTTATACATAAAGAACTATATTGTAAATTATAGTTCTTTAGCATGTCTATTATTATCGCCAAGAAGATGGATGGTGTTACAATCATTCTATCAGATACAAAACTATCTATAGATTCTCCAGACAAATCAACTACAGGAGGTCATAAGCTTCGTATTGCTCCTGAAAAAGGAGCATTGAAATCTATTATAATATTTAATGGGATATGCATAAGTTATGCGGGAGATGTAAGTGCAGCATGTTCAATAATATTAGAATTCCAAAAAATACGCTTTTCAAGTATTGAGGAAATGTCAATGTATTTACAAAAGAAAATAGTTGATTATGGCGATGATGTAGAGTTTATTTTAGCATGTGCGAATAAACAAGATCAGTTTCTATTTAAAATTACGAAACAAGAAGTTTCTATATCATCTGATAGTGTTTGGATTGGTAGCTATAGCGCATTTAATCGATTTCAATACATTTATAAAAGCGAGCAAGAAAAAAGTACAGAGCTACAAAGAGCATTCAAAAATGGCTTTCAGAAGTTATTGGAAGAACAATCTATCCCTGAAATAGGTGATTTTATGGTTGAAACGGTATTTAACCCTAAAAACGGAGCTTGTTTTTTCTATAGCGACTCGTTAATATCACATCGTGGGTTAACCTCAATATCTATCAAAGCAAACGAAGTCTTAACACTAGATGATGGA
This sequence comes from bacterium, assembly GCA_030426865.1. Taxonomy (GTDB): domain Bacteria; phylum Bacteroidota; class Ignavibacteria; order Kapaibacteriales; family UBA2268; genus PGYR01. The sequence continues at coordinate 1,067 of JAUHXN010000435.1, forward strand.
AGTGCAGAAATAGGAAGTTACACTATCTCTACATTGGTATCAAAGCACTGTAAAAACCCTGCATTACTGCATTATTTCAATCATGGAAACTTTGGTATATTGTATATGCCAGATGAAGTATTAAAAAATGAGGGTAGAGGAGTTGTCGTTAAAGACTTGCCGCCTGAATCTGTTTTCTTACAAATGAAAGACCAATATGGTTTAGAACTAATCGGACCCTACTTTTTAGACGGTAAATTTTATTTTCACAATAAATAACTCGTTCCATTTTCACTTAAGCTGTGCAAACTAATAAACCCTACACCCTCAAACCTTTACTTACCATTCCTATCAATACATAACTGGTATTATCTTATTGTTCTCAATGGAAGTATTGTTCTTTTGCCCTTGTTGGTGTTCCTCACCAACAAGGGCGTATAAACTAACCCCTAATTATAGTTTAGAGGTTAGCCTGCCAGAAACCGGTTCCATATCATACATTGTAAAACTCTCTATGATGTGGTCCATTTTTTCATTTT
>JAUHXN010000134.1 GCA_030426865.1 bacterium
TCGGGATTATTTCGAATTATTTTCGGATTCGAGTTCTTTTAAATACTCTTTCATTTCTTCTATGTATATGTCTTGCTTTTCTAGTTCTTTAATCCAATATTTTTTGGTTGCGTCTTTATCTAATAAATTAGTGCTATAATCTTTATTCAAAATGACAATAGGAAAGTCACCATAGAAGGTAAAAAAATCATCTTCAAAGCTAGACCTAATATCATTTATTAATAAATATAAATTGTAAAGTGGATTTCCTGAGTTATCTTTATAAGTGTATGAATAGTCTGAGTCAAAATTTTCATCAATTTCGTAAACGGATTTTGAATTATCATTATGAATAGATATATCAAAAGACACTCTATCTGTTATTTCCTTCCCCAAACAAATTATTTCAGCTCTATTCGTATCATAATTTTTTATTGGATAATTTAAATCCTTCCTCCATTTAAGTTCTAATTCTCGTTCACGTTTTCTTGAATTATTTTCTTCGCTTCTTAGACTAGAGTTCATTTGATTTACAAGAGTAGTATCTGAAATTTTCTTTTTATTTAATTCTAAATATTGAAATAGTGGACTTTTTAATTTATGTATCGTGGAAACAGAATATCTAGATTGTTGAATTGCTTTTAATGAATCAATTGAACCATAATTCCATAATATATATTTGGTATAGCTAGAAGGAATATGTGTAGTATCATCTGAATCAAAAATACTTTGTCCTGCTAAAAAGACAACAATATCGTTTATTCCAGATTTTTTTAAACTATCTATAATCTGGTCGCAAATTTCTCTATGATTTTCTAATGGCAAGAATACATTAAAAATTCTATTATTGGAATATTCGTTCAAAACGATATTACCTTTTAAAAAATCCTTGATTTTTCTTTTGTAATTATAATTTGGTTCTAATATTCTGGCTAAATCAATTTCTTCTTCTTCCTTATTATCAGGTACGTAAAGTTTTGGATAATCAACTATGTAATATGTAATTAACAAATAGAATGTATAATAAAGAGAGTTGGAGAAGTTTTTATAGAAGTCTGAAAAAGACTCAAGATTACAAGGTACAGAAAATTCTATTTTTTTATTTCTTTTTCTTATAATAATATCTAGTTTACATTCGGAATCAATCGTATACTCTATAGTTGGTAATGGAGATTCTCCGAATAAGGTTCTTTGGTGTGCATTTAGAAATTTAAATAATGTATTTCTAAATCCTAACTTTTTAGGTTGATTTATTTCTGAAATAGGGGCAATATAATCTGAATAGTAAACTTCATCCAATTCCTTTATACCATATTTATTTGCTTCCTTCACATTTACATCAGCCCACAAAATAAAGTTGGAGTAAAGTGTCTGGTCAGTGCTATTATCAATTTTCTTTACATGGACTACATAGTCAGTATCTATTGATACTAAGCTGTCTATGAGTTGTTGGACTAGTTCGGTGTTTTCATTGGGTGAAGTGAATAGAGTATCATTATTAATACTAGCATTCGACTCACTAAATGTGAGGAGTAGTAGAGTTATAATGCTATATATTAATTTAGTTTTCATTTTGAGATTATTTCGAATTATTTTCGGATTGGATTTCTTTTAAATTCTTTCTTAATGATTTTATTTCATAATCAACATCTTTTATTAAACGCCTATACTTTTCAATTTCATTTAACCAATAGCTTTTCTGAGCTCCTCTGTTAGCTAGAATATTTACTCTACAATCTCTATAGAAAATATCTAAATTTGTAATGAAACTCCGTAATCTATCTACTAATAACTCGAAAGTATAGAAAGGGCTATTAGTTATTTCTTTATAGAGATATAGATTTTTTGATCTATCACGATTATAAATACTATATTTAATTGATTCATTGTTATAATAAATACAATAGTCTTCATTGGTACCATCAGTAGACCAATTATTACTAAATTGAGTCATTTTTATAATATCACCATAAACTATAATTGTATCACCATCTGAAATCGGATATTCTGTTCTCAATTCCCTTTCACACTCTATAGCTTCCACAATTTCTTTGACTCTTTGTTCTTCAATGCCAAGGCTTGTTTCAGCAACTTTCAAATTCAATACTTCTGAATTAAGCATTTTAGATATATTCAAGTCTAAAAAATCAAACAATTCATTTTTAATTATTATAATTGGAGAAATAAAAAATTTTCCAATCGAAATTAGTTTAATAGATTTATCTCCATCTTCTCTCCAAAGTAAATATTTACAAAAGCTACTTGGCCTATGAGTGGTATCTTTTGATTTACTCCAATATGAATCTCTAGTATATATTAAAATCTCACTAATACCGGCATTACACAAGCTATCTACTAAAATGCTGTCAACCTTTTCGTAATTTTCTAATGGTATGTATAATTTGAATTCAGGACTCTCAAAACTTTGATTCTCAAGTTTAATTTTTTCAATAAATTCGATAATTCTTTCTTTATAGTCAATATATTCCTCTAAATCTTTCTTCAGTTTTTCTATTGTCACAATATCTTTATTCAAATAAAAGTCGTAGCCGTCAATATAATTAACTATACTTTTCTTCAAAAGAATATATAAAGGGTAATAAAGAGTTTTAGATAACTTTTCATAATATTCTGAATAAAAATCGAGGTTACATGGAACTGAAAACTCTATTTTTTTATCTCTTTTACTTAAAACAATATCAAATCTACAATCGGGATTACCTTTATAATCAATTGTTTGTAAAGGAGTCTCTCCAAACAAAGTTCTTTGATTGGAATTTATAACTTTAAATAAATCGTAGTATTGAATGACTTTAAGCATATCCCCAGAATTATTAATAGATGTAATTCGACAAATAATATCTGCTCTATCTAGTTCCTTTATCCCATATTCATTAGTATCTTTAACACTTACATCAGCCCACAAAATAAAGTTGGAATAGAGTGTCTGACTTGTGCTGTTATCTATTTTCTTTACATGGACTATATAGTCCATATCTACGGATTCTAAGCTGTCAATGAATTGTTGGACTAGTTCGGTGTTTTCATTGGGTGAAGTGAATAGAGTATCATTATTAATACTAGCATTCGACTCACTAAATAAGAGTAGAAGTAGAGTTATAATGCTATATATTTGTCCTGTTTTCATTTTCAAATAGTTTGTTTTTCTTTATATAACTACACCTTTACTATTTTCAGATAATGCACCTGCAAATCATTAATTTTAATTGCTACAAAATAGTGCCCACTTGGTAAAGTTGCTTCTGGTAGCCAAGTTGCTTCGTATTTTTCCGATGTCAAATATCTTTCTTCTAATTTGGCAACTTGTCTTCCTTCTAAATCATAGACAAACAAACCAACGTTGGAGTTACTAAATACACCATATTTTATTGTTACTTCATTTGTAAAAGGATTTGGACTAGCACTATATATTATCCCTTTGTTTATGTGTAAGTCATTAATACCAGTTGTTGTACCTTCTCCATCTACTACTATGTCCCAAGTACCTTCCTTAAATCCATCGGTCACATCATCAAGTGGAATTATACGGTTAGTGGCGTCGTATTGACCACTTGTGATAGAGGCTGCCGCGTCATCTGGAATACTAGTATCTCCTTCAAAATATAATTGTGTAGTTAAAGTTGGGTATCCTGGAGGTGTAATCTTAAAATGAATATGTGAGGGTCTATATTGGCTACCATTCAGATATTTACCAGGTAAAATAGTCTCAAACATATAGAATCCATTTGCATTGGCTATAACTTTGCCACGTAGATTATAACCATTATTGTCGTACTCACCTGCATCATTTGCATGCCAAACATCTATAATAGTACCGGCAAGTATTTCAGTACAATCCAAATTAGTCACTCTCCCACTAATACGTATTCTTTGACCTGTTTCATCTGATTTGGCTATTTTGCCATCAGTTACTAAAGGAGGGTTTTCTGTATAAAATGGCCCTACTCCGTAGAAATCTAAAGTTGTAATTTCACAGTCTAAGTTTTGGATATTAGATTCATTCTCTATAGCAGATGACGAAGTTTGAATTGCACCTAGTCCTATTCCAGCTAGCGCTGTGTTCTTTAAAAATTGTCTTCTTGAGTTTTTCTTCATCTCGATTATTCCTATGCCTTTTCTAATTAATAATTTAAATTTAAGTATAATTAGTGAATAAACAAGTTGAATAATTAATGGTTACATTAGCTTAAAGGATAAGAATGAAATATTACGAGTTGACTTGTATGGTAACAAAAAAGTAACATTTCTTTGAGTTAACTATATTATTCCTTATATTTACGAACTGTTTCAACGGTAGAATTTCATTTGATTTTTTGCTAATTTATCTCAAACTTTTTTGTTTCACTAAGGTTTATATATTATGGCTCAAAACTATCTGATAATTGAGGATCACCTAATGCTATCTAGCTTAATTGAAAAGCAATTAGAACATATCCAAGACATTGGTGAAATTCACAGAGTAAAAAATGGAGCTGAGGCTTTAAAATGCTTCAAAACAAATTATATTGACTTCGTACTTCTAGACTTGCTATTGCCAGATATGGAAGGAATTCATTTAATACCCAAATTTAAAGAAATAAACAGCAATGTTAAAATTATTATCATATCTGCCGAATCTGATATAGCTAAGATTAAAAATGTTGCTAAATTGGGAATAGATGCTTACGTGTCTAAGATGAATAACGATCAGCAGATATTAAAAGCTATACAATCTGTAAAAAATAACAAACGTTTTATTTCTGATGACATACTAGAGTTGTTATTTAACTATGATAGTTTGGAAGTCACTCCGCAAAAAAGCTTACAAAAATTCCTTACAAAACGTGAAGTAGAGATACTTCACTACATCGCTGAAGAAATGACTAGTAAACAAATTGCAGATCTTTTACTAATTAGTCGCCATACAGTAGAAACTCATAAACGTAGAATGATGCAAAAGTTGAAGGTAACTAATACAGCGGGTTTAATAAAAGTAGCTTACGATAAACAGCTTTTGAAATAGTAAATATTTTTTAAATTTCATATATTAATCGAAAAAGAAATAACTGTTTATTTATTAATTTTTAATAATTAATAAAAGAAATATTGTCTGAAATTTAACTTTAACAGCTCAGTTTTCCCTATATATCTATAACTTTAGTTCAATATTTACTAATACTTGAATCTAGTTAATTTGATATTAATAAATCCCCTAAATTTAATCCTACATTACATTAAATTGTACCTAATTATAGTTACAAATTAATGCCTTTATATATTGTATGTAACTAATAATGAGTATTTTATCAATGTAACACTTTTATGTTATTGTACATATTTCGACTATAATCTATTTTTGAATTGTGTGTGTTATAATAGTTTATTTATTCAATAATATAGGAGTGCAACTATGAAAAAGTTGATGCACTATTTTTTAATTTCATTCTTGCTAATAGCAAGTTTTAAATTAGCTTCGGCGACTACAGTCGTAACAATAAATCTACAAGAAGGTGATGGAGATCCCATTACTACAGGAGGGGTACTAAAATACCATGATAACAACGGATGGCAGACTGCAATTAACAACAATGATGGTACTTTTACAGCAAATGTAGTCGGTACTAGTGTTGTCTACAGAATGGATTACAACTTTGCTAGTCAGACCAAGAATTTGACAACGGCCACTAATCCAGTAACTTTTTCGACAGTAACAACGACATTAGCATTAGAAGATAGTGATGGCAATCCATTATCTGGGGGAAGTGTAAAATTCAATAACACAAACTGGTCTCCTTCTTATTCATCTAATGACGTGGTAGAACTATTACCTGCATCATATACAGTGCGAATGGATTATAATAATGCAAGTCAAACTAAATATAGTCAATCAGTAACAGGTGCATCAGACAAAATACTATTCCAAACGGTAACTACTACTCTTGCATTAAGAGATTGTGATGATAACCCGATCCCAGGAGGTAGCGTAAAATTTCATAACACAACCTGGTCATCATCATATTCATCTAATGACGTAGTAGAACTATTACCTGTGTCATATACAGTACGAATGGATTTTAATAATGCTAGCCAAACTAAATATAGTCAATCATTATCTGGCGCAAGTGATGAATTCTTATTTACTACGACACAGATTAATTTTGTTTATGATGGAGTTATAAAATATCATAACAATAACTGGGGGACTTATACACAAGGCATGCATTTTTTACCTGTTTCATATACATTTAAATTTGGTAATCAAACTTTCTATAGTTTTGATGTCTCAGGCTGTTCTATGGATGGGAATGTAAATATATTTAATACTAAAAAAGCAAATGGAAGTGCACTTCCTAACATATTAATCAAGAGAAACGATTATGGAAATCATTATGTGACAGTTGGTACAACAGACGCGAATGGTTTACTATTTACAACTAATCAACCGAATGGCAGTTGGAAATATAGTGCCACAAAAAATAATTCTTATCAATACATTATTTCGGGTCCTGGTACATTAAATTTCCAAACATGTAATTACAAAGCCTCTGTTAAACATACAGACGGAAGTCCATTTGAAGGGATTGCAACTCAATACAATGATTATGGAAATCACTGGATTGATTTATCACCACAATATACTGATGCAAATGGTAATGCTTCAATTGAATTGTTTGCTGGAGATTATAAATTTAGAGCCAACAAGAATTATTCTAACCAAGAAAAAAGACTTGAACTCCTAACTCCAGGTTCTAATGGAACTTTAATTTTTCAAACTGCAACTTTCACAGCACATGTTAAAAAACATGACGGAAGTCCATTTGAGGGGATTGCAACTGAATATAATGATTACGGAAATCATTGGATAGATTTATCTCCTAAGTACACTGACGCTAATGGGAATGCATCGATCGAACTATTCCCAGGTGAATTCACTTTTAGAGCAGTTAAGAACTATAGCTCTCAATCAAACGATTTAGAAATTACTACTTCAGGATCTACAGATATTGTTAACTTCCAAACAGCGCTAGCAGTTGCATTTGCGAAAGATTGTGAATTAAATACAGGTGTTGCAGGTATTTCTTTTGAATATAATGACTACGGAAATCACTGGATAGATTTATCACCAAGTGTAACAACTAATGATGGATTAGCTTCTATCGAATTATTCCCCGGTTCATTTACACTAAGAGGAAAAAATATATATACTTATCAAAGCCAGTCTATTACACTTACAGGACCATCTACACAAGTTGAGTTCAACCCGACAAGAGTTAATTTAAATTATCCAGGTTCTGTAAAATATAATGACTATGGTAACCATTGGTTAACAATTAATGCTAATACTTATATGTTCCCAGGTACATATAATTTTAGATTCTACAACGGAAATACTGTAGCTGCGCAAATGCCAATAGAAATAGCTGGCTGTAGTATGGATCAATCTCTAATATTTGTTCAACTACAGAATAGCCAGAATGCTGGATTAGCTGGTGGCGATTTCAAATATAGAATTGGATGGGGTGGATACACTGGTTTAGGAACTGATGCTACTGGTAATGGTATGTGG
>JAUHXN010000135.1 GCA_030426865.1 bacterium
TCATGTGAGTTATTAATCAGAGTCGTTGCCAATGCTGCTAATTCAGAATTATCACTATTATTTTCAAATACTTCGGGGTTCTTATCTAAAAAGTTAGTGTATGTATTTCCAGCTAGAAAATTCTCATTACAAAGCACACGATACATAAAGTCCATCGAGGTCTTTACTCCAAGTATCACAGTCTCTTTTAGTGCTAGTTTCATTCTTTCTATTGCTTCTTCTCTCGTGCTTCCATAGCTTATTATCTTACTCATAATAGGATCATAGAAAGGAGATATTTCTGAGCCAGTAGTTATACCAGTATCATATCGCATTCCCAATCCAGTAGGGGGGCGATGAAATAGGACTTTTCCACCAGTAGGTATAAAGTCTTTTTCTGCATCTTCGGCATAAACTCGGCACTCAATCGAATGCCCTCTTTGAGTTATATCAGATTGTTTGTAAGGTATTTCTTTTCCATTTGCAATGTCGATTTGAAGTTTAAGTAAGTCAATTCCTGTAGTCATTTCCGTAATTGGGTGTTCTACTTGAATTCTCGTATTTACTTCTAAAAAATAAAAGTTACCATCATCATCTAATAGGAATTCAACTGTCCCGACACTATCATAATTAACAGCTCTAATTGCCTCAACAGCCGCTTCACCCATCTTATTTCTAAGCTCATCATTAAGTGCAGTCGAAGGAGTTTCTTCTATTACTTTTTGGTGTCTTCTTTGTATTGAGCATTCACGCTCATAAAGATGTATATAATTGTTATGACTATCACCAGCCACTTGAAATTCAATATGTCGAGGGTTTTCAACATACTTTTCCACAAATACAGTAGCATCACCAAAAGCATTCTTTGCTTCACGAGATGATGCGTTGAAGGCATCTTCGAAATCATCGGCAGAGCGAACTATACGCATACCTTTTCCACCACCACCAGCAGAAGCTTTAACCAAAACAGGAAAGCCAATTTCAATAGCCTTCGATCTGAATTCATCTATGTTTGCTGTTTCACTTTGGAAGCCATTAATAACTGGAACCCCAGCATCAATCATTGTTTGACGAGAGGAAGTCTTTGAACCCAATAATTTCATAGCTTCTACATTAGGTGCTATGTAAGTAAGACCAGCCTCACGTACTTTTTGATTGAATTCGAAGTTCTCAGATAGAAAGCCATACCCAGGATGTATAGCATCAGCTCCCATCTTCAAAGCAGTTTCTATTAGTATATCTTGGTTTAAATATGATTGATTAGCAGGTGCAGGACCTATTAGGGCTGATTCATCAGCTAATTTTACATGCAACGCTTCTTTGTCTATATCCGAATAAACAGCTACAGTCTTTATTCCCATTTCTTTAGCTGCTTTTATAATTCTGCAAGCAATCTCTGAACGATTTGCTATAAGTATCTTTTTTATCATAATGTTATTACTCTACCCAGTTTGGTTTTCTTTTCTCTAAAAATGCACTAATTCCTTCTTGTCCTTCTTCTGAAGTTCTAAGTTTAGCTATAATATTCGCAATATATTCCATGTTACTATCATTCAGTTTAGTTGCACTAAATGTATTAACCATCTCTTTTACTTTTGATACAGCTATCATACCGTTATTTTTAATTCGGTTAACGATTTGATTAGTAAATTCATCTATCTCAGCTTTTTTAACAGAATAATTTATTAGATTTAGTCTTTCGGCTTCCATAGCGTCTATTCTATGTCCAGTTATAAGATATTCTCTTGCTTTTGCTTCACTCATTCTTGACATTAGAAAAGGTATAATTGCAGCAGGTATTATGCCTATAGCAACTTCAGATAGACCAAAAAATGAATCCTCTGAAGCAATTACAATATCGCTTGCTAGCATTAGTCCAACTCCACCTCCTACTGCGGGTCCATTGACCTTGCATAATACTGGTTTGTAATGTTCGTGTATTAGTTTCAGTAACTTCACTAATTTCAATGACTCATTGTAGTTCTGTTTATAGCTGAAATCCTTTACTTCGCTAAGCCAATTTAAATCTGCTCCGGAGCAAAAAGTATCACCTTCTCCTGTTATAGTTATGACTCTAATATCATCATTTAGTTCAAGTTGCTCGAAAACATCAATCAATTCATTAATCATGACATCATTCATTGCATTCTTTTTCTTTGGACGATTGAGCGTAATCGTAGCTATACTAGCTACTTCAGTATATTGTATAGTTTTGTACATTTATTATTCTATTTTTATAAACGAATAAAATTAAATATAATGAAAATCATTGAAATACCGATTATTCAAATGTCTAAGAATTTTGGTAATTTCGAACTCAGTTTTAATTCAAAATATGAAAGGTTTAATAAGATGAAAGAAGTATTGGGATATATAGATAATAACAATGATAAATTTTTAGATGAATTGGTTGAATTCTTAAAATTTCCATCTGTTTCAACAAGAGAAAGAAATAAAAAAGACGTTCTAGATTGTGCTAATTGGTTAAAAGACAATATAATAAGCTCTGGATTTGAGAAAGTAGAAGTGATAGAAACGTCAGGTCACCCAATAGTATATGCTGAATGGTTAGGGGCCGGAGTCGATGCACCAACTGTATTAATATATGGACACTATGATGTTCAACCAGAAGACCCAATCAATTTGTGGAAATCTCCACCATTTGAACCAACTGTAAGAGATGGTAAACTTTATGGCCGAGGTACTGCTGATGATAAGGGACAAGTATTTGCCCATGTAAAAGGTGCTGAAGCACATTTTAAAAAGAATGGTAGTCTACCTGTAAATGTTAAGTTATTAATAGAAGGTGAAGAGGAATCTGGTAGCACTGCATTGATGGAGTTTTTACCGAAAAACACCGATAAGCTTAAATGTGATACTATATTAATATCTGATACATCTTGGTTCGCTGACGAAATTCCATCTATAGTATATAGTTTGAGAGGAATTGCTGTAATTGAAATGACATTAACTGGTCCTAATAGAGATCTTCACTCAGGTCAATATGGTGGCGCCGTTCCTAATCCAGCAAATGAATTATGTAAGCTAATAGCTAAGCTACACGATGAAGATGGTAAAATAACTATCAAGGATTTCTACACAAATGTAGTTGAACTAGATGAAGAAGAAACAAAAGCTTTAGAATCATTGCCTTTCAATGAAAAAGAATATACGGAAGAATTAGGATTAAAAGGATTAACAGGGGAGAAGGGATATTCTTCTGTTCTTAGAGCTTCTTCAAGACCAACACTTGATATAAATGGAATGTTTAGTGGTTATACAGATGAAGGACACAAGTCAATTATTCCTTCGACAGCTACTGCAAAAATATCAATGAGATTAGTTCCTAATCAAACTTGGCAAGAAATTACAGACAAAGCTATTAGCCATATCAAATCATTAGTACCTGAGTATATGCAAATCGAGATTCATGGTCATCATGGAGGTAATCCAGTTATTGCTGCTATAGATAGTCCTGGTGTCAAAGCAGCATCGATAGCTTTAGAGTCTGCTTTTGGATATAAAACTGTTAATATGAGAGAAGGTGGGTCTATCCCAATAGTAGAAATGTTCCAAGCTGAACTAAAAGCTCCAGCTGTACTTATGGGCCTTGGATTAGATGGAGATAACATTCACTCACCGAATGAAAAGTTTAATTTGAGTCATTACTTCGGTGGAATAAAAGCATCGGCTATATTCTTAGATGAATTTGCTAAAGTGTCTAAATAAATAGATATATATACGTATTTAATAAATAGAATGCCCTATAAATTAGGGCATTTTTTATTATACCTAAAAAATAGAATTAAAAATTATTCAATATTATTCTTATATTTATAATCTATCTAAAATACCAAATAAGCAGAATATAATATGAAAAGAATTAAATCTAAAGTTTCAACTAGCTCACCTGACTATAAAGAGAATTATGAATATAACATTCAGTTAGTCAATCAATTAAAATCTAGGTTTTCAGAAGTCAAATTAGGCGGTCCAGAGCACAGTAGAAAAAAACATACTGATAGAGGTAAGTTATTAGTTAGAGATAGAATAAAAAAATTATGTGATAAGAATACTCCTTTCTTAGAAATTGGTGGTTTTGCTGCTTATGACTTATATGATAATATGGCACCATCTGCTGGCATGGTAGCAGGAATAGGTATAATCAAGGGTGTCGAGTGTATGATAGTAGCTAATGATGCTACTGTAAAGGGAGGTACTTATTTCCCTATGACTATAAAAAAACACATACGAGCTCAACAAATTGCGATGAAAAACCATCTTCCTTGTATTTACTTAGTAGATTCCGGGGGGATATTTTTACCTTACCAATCAGAAACTTTTGCTGATAAAGAGCATTTTGGAAATATATTCTACAATCAGGCACAAATGTCAAAGATGAGAATTCCTCAAATAGCTGTGGTTATGGGATCATGTACTGCTGGTGGAGCCTATGTACCGGCTATGAGTGATGAGACAATTATGGTACGAAATCAAGCAACTATTTTTATTGGTGGTCCACCTTTAGTAAAAGCCGCAACTGGTGAAGAGGTAACAGCTGAAGAATTGGGTGGGGCAGAGGTACACACTAAAATATCTGGAGTAGCAGACCACCTTGCAGAGAATGATGATCATGCACTTCAGATAGCAAGAAATATAGTCGAGAACTTTGATGAGCGAACGAAATACCATATAAAACGTGATAAGGTTGAAGAACCTTATTATGATATGAATGAACTATATGGTATCATACCAAAAAACATCAGAACTCCGTTTGATATAAAAGAAGTTATAGCAAGGATAGTTGATGGAAGTAGATTTCAAGAATTCAAAGAAAATTATGGTAAAACTCTTGTTACTGGTTTTGCTAGAATAATGGGTTATCCAGTTGGAATAATTGCAAATAATGGAGTATTATTCTCTGAATCTAGCTTAAAAGGTGCTCACTTTATTGAGTTGTGCTGTACGAGAAAGATTCCATTACTTTTCATGCAGAATATAACAGGTTTTATGGTAGGTAAAAAGTATGAACATGGTGGAATAGCTAGAGATGGTGCAAAATTAGTACATGCGGTTGCAAATGCTAATGTGCCGAAAGTAACTATGATAGTAGCAGGAAGTTATGGAGCTGGAAATTATGCTATGTGTGGTAGAGGATACGATCCTAATTTCTTATGGATGTGGCCGACTGGTAAAATATCAGTAATGGGTGGTGAGCAAGCTGCAGGTGTATTAACAGATGTGAAAATAAAATCATTAGAAAAATCTGGTAAAAAATTGACTCAAGAAGAGATTAATGAAATAAAACAACCAATAATTGATTTGTATGAATCTCAAGCAACTCCATATTATTCGTCATCACGTCTTTGGGATGATGGAATTATTGACCCAATAGATACCAGAAATATTATAGCCATGAATATATCTATTTCACTTAACAAAGAAATAGAAGATCATCAATTTGGTATATTTAGGATGTAAATATGAGAATTATATTCTTAATATTTATTATAAACTTTAACATTATTATTGCACAAGACATTCCGAAAGAAAGGTTGGCAAATTGGTCTAAAGTAGGAGTAAAATCTACGAATACAGATAATTATAATGAACATGATTTCTATGAAATTAAAAATAAATATAATTATTCTGATGATGAAACCATAACTTATATACTTGAAAATAATAAGCTAGGATTCAATAGAATATACTTTAGAAATGGTATTTATAATTTTTCTGAACCAATTATACTTCCTTCTAACACATCAATAGTAGGCGAATCTTCTGAACTTACTATATTCGAATTTGATCTAGGTGGATTTTACCATTTACTTTCCTCTATTGGAAATACTAATAAGGACACAACATTTTTACCCATTGCATTACAATCAAAAGCAATCTCATTTAAAATTGAAAATCATAATCTTAGAGAAGGAGATTTGATTTATTTATTTGATGAAGATAAAGATAAGATTACATCTGATTGGGCGAAGTATTCTACTGGCCAAATAATTGAAATAGAATCAGTTGAAAATGATTTAATCAAATTAAAGTCAGAAGTTCGAAGAAATTTTAGCATAGAAAACATACCTAGATTTATAACATTGAATTTGGTTGAGAATGTTAGAGTTTCCAATATTTCAATTATTAGAAAGGATCAGACTGAGTCTCAGACTAATAATATATATTTCAACTATGTTAAAAACTCTTCAGTATCATGTGTAAAAAGTTATAATTCCAACTTTGCACATATAACAATAGCTAACTCATTGAACTGTGAAGTAATTGGTTCATATTTTCAAGATGGATTCGATTATGGTGGAGGTGGAAAGGCCTATGGTGTGATGCTACAGTTCGCAACTAGTGAGTGTCTGATTTATAATAATCAGTTTAATCACCTTAGACACTCTATGATACTACAAGCAGGAGCTAATGGAAATGTAATTAGTTATAATTACTCTAAAAATCCATTTTGGACAGATGTCACTTTACCATCTAATTCGGCGGGAGACTTAGTTCTTCATGGTAATTATCCATATTCTAATCTTTTTGAAGGAAATACCATACAACATATTGTGATTGATGATTCACACGGACAAAATGGGAAATATAATACATTCCTCAGAAATAGGGCAGAGCTATATGGATTATTTATGAACCCTGGTACACCATCTAATAGTCAGAATTTTATAGGAAATGAAATAACAAATTCTAATTTTTTGATGGGAAATTATTTTCTAAGTGGGAGTGATCACTTTGAATTTGGTAATAATATAAAAGGTAAAGTAACTCCAGAAAATACGGATTATATAACTTTAGAATCGCTTTATATATTGCAGAAATTAGATTATTATAATGAGAATAACTGGCCACCCATAGGTTTACCAAGAAAATTGAATGAATTTAATACTGAAGCTGAAAATTCGAATATAAACGAGTTTCTAACATCTTGTGATTATAAACTGTCATCATCGGAAGCTTTAAGTCATAATAATTCAATTCATATATATCCAAATCCATTAATACATACAGATTTATTAAATGTATCTACAGCAAACAATTTCAATAGAATAGTTATTTTCGATTTAACTGGAAATGAAATATTTACTTCTTACTCGAATTACAATAAATTCCAGATAGATATTAGTGAGTTTACTAAAGGAATCTATTTTATAAATATAAATGGTAGTGTCAAGAAAATAATTATAAATTAATTAGGCACGTGGGTGGAAACTTTTATGTATTTCTTTAAGATATTGGTTATCAATATGAGTATATATTTGAGTTGTTGATATATCTGAATGACCTAACATCTCTTGTACAGCCCTCAAATCGGCCCCCCCTTCTAGAAGGTGAGTAGCGAATGAATGTCTAAAAGTGTGTGGATGAACATTTTTTTCAATACTAGTCATTTTGACATATTTATCAATTATTTTCCATACACCCATTCTACTGAGTTTTCCACCTCTCGAATTCAAGAATAATTCTTCAGAATTTTTATTCGATTTTTTTAGATGAAATCTAACTTCTGATAAATATTGCCTAATAAATATTAATGC